>JBATHN010000856.1:0-5541 GCA_049666885.1 Desulfobacterales bacterium | reverse complement strand
GTGACCGGTTTCATCACCGAGCGCGGCATATGCCGGGCAACTGAAGCCGATATCCGGCGGCTTTTCCCAGAAAAGTAAAGGGCTCACCCGGCCAGAGTCTGTGTGAAAAATTTGCGCTTCCAACCCGCAACCGACAGCTCGGGACGAAACTGGAAGCTGAAAACTCAGAACCCTCATATGAAACTCAGCGGTGTTATACCCACTAGAAAGGCAAACTTTATAGATCCATCCCGAGCATTGATGTATTCGGAAATATCAAATTCCAAGCACCAAATTTCAATATCCAATGACCCAAACAGGTTTGACATTTGGAATTTTTACAGAAGCTTAAAAGTGTTTCTTACGCGATCAGACTAGGCGGCCAGAGGCGTCGCTGAACCCGCAACCCGAGCCCCGCACCCCGAACCCTTGACTTACTCACCCGAACCATTCTAAAAGAGGTCCCATGCTGACGGAAATCGAAAAAAGGGTCATTGCCGCCATTCAGGGAAACATCGAGGTGACCAGCCGCCCCTACCGACAGATTGCAAAGAGCCTGGACATCCCGGAGAAGCGGCTGCTGGAGATATTACAGAATTTATGCGCCCGTGGTGTCATCCGCCGCTTCGGCGCCACCATCCGCCACCAGAAATCCGGTTTTACCGCCAACGCCATGGTCGCATGGCAAGTGGAAGAAGACCGGATTGAAACCGTGGGCAAAATCATGGCCGGTTTCCGGCAGGTGTCGCACTGCTACCGGCGCAATCCCACCGGTGACTGGCGCTACAACCTCTACACCATGATCCACGCCCGCGACGAGGCCTCATGCCGCGAAACGGCCCGCAAAATGGCCGAAAAATCTGGCGTCGCCGACTACGCCCTGCTGTTCAGCCGCCGCGAGCTCAAGAAAACCTCGATGCAGTACTTCCCGAACCGCGATGAGGACAATCTCGAAAATTGACGCGTCCCAACAGACTAACCCGTTGACCTGCCAGCCGGTAAAAAGAAGGTTAACCGCCAAACGGGCTAACGGGCTAACCGGCAAAACCGGCTAAACCGCATAATCCACAGCCAACCGAATGACAGCCGCTCCCCACATTCTCCTGGTCAACCCCTGGATCCATGACTTCGCCGCCTACGATTTCTGGGCCAAGCCCCTGGGACTACTGGTGCTGGCCGCGCTGCTGCGGCAACACGGCTGCACGGTTTCTTACGTCGACTGCCTGGATCGCTTCCATCCCCACGCACCGGCGGCCGATCCGCAGCGACGCTGCGGTCGCGGGCCTTATATGAAAACCCACCTGCCGAAACCGGCGGCGCTGCCGGACGTCCCCCGAAGCTTCTCCCGCTACGGTATCAAACCCGAATGGCTGCGGGAAGATCTGCAGTCGCTCCCCCGCCCCGATGTGATCCTGGTCACCTCGATGATGACCTACTGGTATTCGGGCGTGCAGGAGACCATCGGTGTATTGCGCGACGTGTTTGCGGATGTGCCGCTGATTCTCGGCGGTATCTACGCCACGCTCTGCCACGATCACGCCCAGCGAACCGCCGGTGCCGACCGGGTGGTCAGCGGAGCCGCCGAGGCCGTGCTCCTCGATATCGTGGCAGAAGCCACCGGATTTCGGCCGAACGCCCTCTTCGACCCGCAGGACCTGGACTCCTATCCGCATCCGGCGCACGATCTACAGAACCGCATCGGTTACGTCCCGTTGCTGACCGCCAAGGGCTGCCCCTTCGCCTGTGCCTACTGCGCGGCGAAGAAATTGAACCCCGATCGCATAACCCGCAGCCCGGCAGGGGTCGTGGATGAAATCGGCCGCTGGTATCGCGATTTCGGCGTGCAGGATTTCGTGTTTTACGACGACGCCCTGCTAATGCAGGCCGAACACCACGCGGTACCGCTTTTCGAAGGCGTGATCCGGCACGGCCCGAAGATACGTTTCCACACCCCCAATGCCCTGCACATCCGCTGGATCACTCCGGCCGTCGCGCGCCTGATGAAGCGAGCCGGGTTCGAAACCGTGCGGCTCGGACTGGAAACCGCCGACCAATCCCGACGTCCGGAACGGGAGCAGAAGGTAACGGCCGACGAATTTCAACGGGCGGCCGGCTGTCTGAAGCAGGCCGGGTTCGAGAAGCGCCAGGTCGGGGCCTACCTCCTGGCGGGACTGCCCGGACAGTCCTTCGAAGAGATTGCGGCTTCGATCCAAATCGTCAAGGAGAACGGCGTCACGCCGATCCTGGCCCATTACTCCCCCATCCCCCACACCGATTTGTGGCCCGCCGCCGTCGGCGCATCCCGTTACGATCTGGCTGCAGACCCGATCTTCACCAACAACGCCATCTTTCCCTGCCGCAAGGAATCCTTTGCGTGGGAGACGATCACCCGTCTAAAGACGCTCGCAGCGGCCTGACGCCTGCAGCGAACCGGGCCTGGCACAGATGCACTGCTGCGGTTGCAACTGTTGAGTCAGTTAAAGGATATCATCGGTTTAATCCAATAAACGTTCAAAACGTGAAGGCCGCCACGGCGCATGAAAATGATGCGCCGGAGTCCGGATGAGCGGTTTAGAACAGCGGCTGACTGTCTGAGCCGCTTACGGAGTCTTGAGCCGGACCCTAATGCCGGTTTCAAATGGAAGCCCCGATCTTCAAACTGCATCCAAATTCTTTACCCTAACATTGCAAAAGCCGGAAGGCTTCAGAGTCAGGCGTCAAGGGTGAAGCTGTTGTAGGTTACCGCGATCCCTTGATCCCGCCGATGGCGGGACAGGATCTGAAGTCTTTCGGCTTTCCCGAAGGGTAAACAACATGGCAAAATCGACCTTATCCCTTAAATTCACCAAAAGGGAAATCCAGAAAATTACGTTTTCAACATGATATCGGTTATAATAGAAAACCATTTACTATTCTTTGCCATGTTGTTTATGCAATGTTGGGGTTTATTTGAAGACGGGCTTGGCCCGGGCTTAGACCCCGTTGGCGACGAGTTTCAGCCGTCTTTCGAAACCGTTCATCCGGGCGGAGGTGCCCACCTTGTTCGGTTGTGTCCGTTGAGTCCCGCGGGATTGAGCCGGTTGAGGAACCAATAAATTCCAAGTTCCAAATTCAAAATTTCAAATGCGTGCTTCTAAACACGGATTTGATTGTGGCCTAAGCCCTGCCTCGAAATCCTTGTTTTTGTCGAGAATATGTGGATGCAATGCTTCGCGCTTGACAGGACAGGACGCCGCCGATATGCTGCCGGACAAATTCGACAACGGAACGCCTTTACCCTACGGCCGACAAAACGCGGAAAGACATCCATGCTCTACTTGAAATCCCTGGAACCGGCTGCATCCGATACCGACATGCTGGTCATTCCGGTCTGTGAGGATGCCGAACTGCACGATCATCCCCTGCTCTCCTCGATGGTGGCGCGCATTCAAAAACTGGACGAGTTCAAGGGCGCGAAGGGGGACGAGGTCTTGTTGTACGATCCGCCCGGCGCTAAGACACATCGCGTCCTTTTTATCGGCCTCGGACCGGCCGCCGAAGCGGACCGGGAAATTTTGCGGGCCGCCGCCGGCCGCGTCGTCAAACAGGCCCTGCAGAAAAAATTGCGCAACATTGCCGTCGTCGTTCCCAGCCTCGACCTACCGGAAATCTCGCAGGAAGAGCTCATCGAGTCGTTATTGGAGGGCGCCGGCCTCGCCAACCACCGCTTTGTCGCTTACAAAACCGATAAAGACCGCCGCCCACTGAAACGGATTGACCTGCTGGTGCCGCCTGAGACCGCCAGGGCCTGCGCCAAACTGCCGGCCCGGGTGCGGGAGATCTGCCAGGGCAGCTTGATGGCCCGGGACTGGGTCAACATGCCGGCCAACGACAAGACGCCGGCCGCGCTGGCCCGCTCGATCGCCGGCCGTGCACGTAGTGCCGGACTCCAGGTCAAAACGTTCGGCCAGAAAGAACTCCAAAAAGAAAAGTTCGGCGCCATCATTGCCGTGTCGGCCGCAAGCCGCAACGCGCCCGCCATGGTCGAGCTCGTCCATGCCCCGAAGGGGGTGCGGAAAACCGTGGTCATCGTCGGAAAAGGCGTGACCTTCGACTCCGGGGGCTTGAACCTTAAGACCTCGAAAACGCTGAGCATGATGAAGTCCGACATGGCCGGCGCAGCTGCAGCGGCGGCCGCACTCCTCGCAATCGCCCGCCTCAAGCCGAAACTGCGGGTTGTCGGCATCGTTCCGCTGGTGGAAAACATGCTGTCCGGCTCGGCCACCCGCCCGGGGGACATCATCCGCACCTACAACGGCAAAACGGTTGAGATCGGCAACACCGACGCGGAGGGTCGCCTGATTCTGGCCGATGCGATCGCTTATGCCGTTGCCCGCCACAAACCCGATTTCCTGATCGATGTGGCCACGCTGACCGGTGCCTGTGTAATGGCGCTGGGTCAAGGAATGGCCGGGCTCTTCTCGAATAACGACGCATTGGCGGCCGCAATCCTGCAGTCGGCCGAAAAGACCCACGAGCGCTGCTGGCGGATGCCACTGCCGGAAGATTACAAAGACCTGCTGAAAAGCGAACTGGCGGATATCAATAACATGCCCTCCACGCGCTGGGGCGGTGCCATCACCGCGGCGCTTTTTTTAAAAGAGTTCATCGGCCAGACGCCCTGGGCCCACATCGACATCGCGGGTCCGGCTTACCGCAAAAACGGCAGCGACTATTGCGGGCCGGGGGCTACCGGTTTCGGCGTGAGGCTGCTCTGCGATCTGTTGGAACGGCTCGAATAGACCGGCGTCAGTGCAAACGCAAATGAAACGCACGCTACCCTTTCTCTTTGCCGCTCTGGGTCTGCTCGATTTGCTCTATGGCCTTTATTTTAGTGACCGCGTCAGCATCATCGTGGGCCTGAGCATCGTCGGCATTGCAGTGTACATCATCCGGAAAAAGAGATGAAAATAGGGGTTCAAGGGTTCATCGATTCCCGTTCAGGGTTGAAGGATTGAAGAGATATCGGTTCAAAGGTTCACCGTTCCCGGTTCAGGGTTAAAGGAATGAAGTGATGTGGGTTCAAGGGTTCTCCGTTCCCCGTTCAGGGTTGAAGGATTGAGATACTTCCTTGAACGCTGAAACTTTATATGAAACTTAACGGTACTGTACTCGATATAAGGGCAATCTTTAGAGACAATATCTCGGGGGTTGAGGACTTCAGAAATCTCAAATCCCAAGCACCAAATTTCAAGAAAACCCCAAATGACAATATCCAATGACCCAAACAGGTTTGTCATTTGGAATTTTGGTCATTGTGATTTATTTGTTATTTGTTATTTGCGATATGGAATTTTTCTCCGAAACTAAAAAGTTTCTTTCCCGATCATACTGGGTGCTTGCAGCCAGCGGCAGGGCTGAACCCAGAACCGCCCTCTTCATTCGGGCCTACAATATTGAGCATTACCGCAATGGTTTCCAAGGGTAACAAAACAACGCGCGTCAAAACCAAGGCTTCGGGTAAAAAGGGCAGATCCATTCGGGTTGGGCTCATGGTCCTGATGGCCGTGGTCAGTGTAGCCG
>JBATHN010000855.1:0-10577 GCA_049666885.1 Desulfobacterales bacterium | reverse complement strand
GAAATCCGAGATCTTCAGACCGCTCCGGCGAAGCAGATCCTTTACGGCCGCTACGGGAGAAAGCCCCATGACCGACGGGTGGCAAGCACCCCGTCCCACGGCCCGGATCTTGGCCAGGGGCCGAAGGTTGAGATCCCCGGCCTTTTCAGCTGACAGGATCACCAGCCCCGCCGACCCGTCGTTGATGCCACTGGAGTTGCCGGCTGTCACCTTGCCGATCTTGGGCACGAACGCGGGTGGCAGTTTTTTCAGGTCCGCCATGGTCAGACCCGGCCGGAAATGCTCATCGTGCGCGAAGGTGATCGCCGCACCCTTTTTCTGCGGCAACTGCATCGGCACGATTTCGGCTTCGAAGGAGCCGTCACGATTCGCCCGCTCGGCGTTGTTCTGACTCCGCAGAGCGACCTCGTCCATTTCTTCGCGGCTGATTCCAAGGTGCTGGGCGACAAACTCGGCCGTGTGTCCCATGATGTAAGGCTTACCCTTGAAAAAACTCAATGGCGGTTGATCGGCATCCACCGGCCCGTCTTCCGGGTGCGGAAGGATGTGCGAGCCGCAGTGCAGGGCACGCATCATGGCATCGACAAAAACCTGGTCCTGCAATCGGCATCCCCAGCGTGCGGCTGGCACCTCGTAGGGAACACCCGACATGTGCTCGACACCGCCGGCCAAAACGATATCCGCCATCTCGGCCTGAATCATGGCCATGCCGGAGACGACCGCCTCCATGCCGGAGATGCACACCCGATTGATAGTCACGGCCGGAACCGTATCCGGAATACCGGCCAGCAGCCCGGCGACACGCGTGACATTCAGGGAATCGGACGGCTCCATGCAGCAGCCGTAGCGGATGTCATCGATCTGGGCCGGATCGACGCCCGCCCGCTTGATGGCTTCCTGCATCGTCAAACAAGCGATTCGCGCGGCGTGGCTGTCGCGCAGCGACCCCCCGAATGCGCCGATGGCCGTGCGGCAGGCCCCAGCAATCACAACCTCTTTCATCGTCCTCTCCTTGTCGGCAAAATGGATACATAACCGTTATCAAACGAAACGGTCATAGTGTCTTGTCACACATAAATAGTCTTTTCCATTGTCGCCCGCTGCTTGATATTACAAGCTTGGGAACATAGCAATGAACATCACCAGTGTTGGTTTAGGTTTCAGATTTCAGGACTTGCCCGCCCGCCTAAATAATTCTAAATACCTAAATACAAGCAGCAAAATACAAATAAATTCCAAATGACAATATCCAAATCTCAAATAAGACTAAAAACCCCATAGTTTGGAATTTCGAATTTCGGTCATTGTGATTTATTTGTTATTTGTTTTTTACGATTTGGAATTTTTCAACCTTGAACCCTCGTATGAAACTACGTCAGAATGGCATAGTTTCTTTCTCGATCAAACTGGCCGCTTTACAGGCCAGCGGCTGGGCTGAACGTTGAACCGGGAACCCTGTATGCAATCACTTGCGTTGCTCAAGGCAGTCGAGACACTTCAAAAATGACACGACAATAGAACTTAGTAAGTCATATGAAACCCGATCCGCATTTGTCAAGGAATTGCGGAAAAGGGCCATTTATGGATGGACACGAACTATTTATTGACAAACATTTTCATTCCACATTAATTGATATCATGTGCCAGTTTAACCTGTTCGGTCGAATTTTCAATGAGTTGGGATCGTTTTTAATCGGGAGGCGAAGCTGATCATGACAAAAAAGTGGGTTTACCTGTTTGACGAAATCGATCAGGCCCAGAAATATGTCGACGGAGATTGGGACAAGGTACGTGGTCTATTGGGCGGCAAAGGAGCCAACCTGGCTGAAATGGCGCGGTTGGGGATACCGGTTCCACCAGGATTCACGGTCACGACCGAAGCGTGTATCGCCTATCTGGACGGCGGCGGGACGCTGCCGCAAGGCCTGTGGGAGCAGGAAATCGAGGCGCTGCACCGGATCGAAGCCGCAACCGGAAAAAAATTCGGCGATGCGAATAATCCCTTGCTGGTATCCTGCCGCTCCGGAGCGAAATTTTCGATGCCCGGTATGATGGATACGGTTCTCAATATCGGTCTCAACGACGAGACTGCCGAGAGTATGGTCGCCATGACCGGAGACGAACGGTTTGTCTACGATGCCTACCGCCGTTTGGTCCAGATGTTCGGCAGCGTGGTGATGGGATTGCCGGACGAACTCTTCGAGCAGGTGATCACTGCCGCCCGCAGGCGCGCCGGAGTGGAAACCGATGCGAAACTTACCGCCGAGCACTGGCAAGCCGTCACCCGTGAGTTCAAGGAGATCTACCGGCATCAAACCCATTACACCTTTCCGGCCGATCCATATGAACAGTTGAAACTGGCCACCGAAGCGGTCTTTAAAAGCTGGAACGGCAAGCGCGCCGTGGACTACCGCAATGCAGCCGGCATCGCGCACGACCTGGGAACGGCTGTGAGCATCGTGACCATGGTGTTCGGCAACATGGGCGATGACAGCGCCACCGGTGTGGCCATGACCCGCAACGGTTCCAGCGGTGACAATCAGCTCGAAGGCGACTACCTGACCAATGCCCAGGGAGAGGACGTGGTGGCCGGCATCCGGCTGACCAAAGACCTGAAAGAACTCAAAAACGAGATGCCGGTGGCTTACAGTCAATTTGAAAAGATCACCCGTAAGCTCGAAAAGCACTATCGCGAAATGCAGGATGTCGAGTTCACCATCGAGCACGGGAAACTCTGGATGCTGCAGACGCGTGATGGCAAGCGTACCGCCCAGGCTGCGGTGCGGATAGCCGTCGACATGGTCGAGGAAGGGCTGATCAGTCGCGAGGAGGCCGTGCTGCGCGTGACGCCGGAGCAGGTGGATTTTTTCATGCACCCCCAGTTCGATCCCGAAGCTACACGGACCGCCCGCGCTGAAGGCCAATATCTCGCCCACGGACTCAATGTGTCGCCCGGTGCGGCTTGCGGCATCGTAGCCTTCAACGCCGACCTGGCAGAAACCTGGGCGAAAAAGGACGGCAAGGCGGTCATCATGGTGCGGCCGGAAACCAAGCCGGACGACGTCCACGGCATGCTGGCCGCCGAAGGCATATTGACCAGCCGCGGCGGCCGAACCAGCCACGCCGCTCTCGTGGCCCGGCAGTTCGGTAAGCCGGCGGTGGTCGGCGTTTCCAAACTGAATATCGACCTCACCAAACGCCGACTGAGTGTCGACGAAACGATCGTCCATGAAGGCGACTGGATTTCGGTCGACGGGTCATCGGGTGAAGTCTTCCTCGGTAAAATCGCCACCTCGGTGCCGGACATCAAAGATCCATGGCTGCTGAAACTGCTGTCATGGGCCGACGGATTCCGTCGCCTGGGCGTCTGGGCCAACGCCGACTATCCCCGTGACGCCGAACGCGCCCGTGACTACGGTGCCGAGGGCATCGGCCTCTGCCGCACCGAACACATGTTTTTCGAGTCCGATCGCCTGCCCATCATCCAAAAGATGATCACATCCGATCGGCACCTGGACCAAAAAGAAGCCCTCGATGCTCTGCTGCCCTATCAAAGGGAAGACTTTGCCGGAATCTTTAGGGCCATGGACGGTCTGCCGGTCATTCTGCGGTTGATCGATCCGCCGCTGCACGAGTTTCTGCCCAGCCACATCGATCTGATGGACGAGTTGACCGATCTGAAAATTCGACTGCAGCATGCGACCAATTTGGCGCAGATCGACGACTTGCTGGAACAGGTCAGAACCAAAGAAGGGATTCTAAAGCGTGTCGAGAGTCTCCGGGAAGCCAATCCGATGCTCGGTCTGCGCGGCGTCCGCCTGGGCATCCACATACCCGAATTGACATCCATGCAGGTGCGGGCGGTATTCGAAGCGGCCTGCGAGGTGGCCAGGGAAGGTATCGAGGTCCATCCGGAAGTGATGATTCCCCTCACCAGTCACGTGAACGAACTCAAGGTGCAGCGCGGCATCCTGGAAGCAGAAGCCCGAAAAGTGATGGCCGAGCAGGGGGGCGAGGTGGATTACAAATTCGGAACGATGATCGAGATTCCCCGCGCAGCGCTGACGGCCGACCAGATCGCCGGTCAGGCTGAATTCTTCTCCTTCGGCACCAATGATTTGACCCAGACGACATTCGGCATTTCCCGCGACGATGCCGAAGCCGGATTCCTGGTCGAGTATATGGAACAGGGCATACTGCCCGACAATCCCTTTACCACTATCGACCGGGATGGGGTCGGGGCTCTGATGGCCATTGCCGTTCAGAAGGGACGCGGTGTTAAACCGGACCTGGAGTGCGGCATCTGCGGAGAGCACGGGGGCGACCCGAAGTCGATTCAGGTGTGTCATGAGCTCGGTTTGACGTATGTGTCCTGCTCGCCTTTCCGTGTGCCGATCGCACGGTTGGCCGCCGCTCACGCGGCTTTGAAGGGAAAAGAAAAGCCCAAGAGTTCTGATTTGTAGTGATGAGATTACGACATTGATAATGTGATTTGAAAATCATCCCTGAAGAAATCCCCCTGGCCTCTTGATGAAAGGGGGAAATTCTTCTTCGTCTGATATACGCAGGTGGAGAGGGATTTGGTTCGAAAATAGAATTTTCATGCACCGTGGCGGCTCGCAGGGCCATGACTGTTTGACACGAAAATAAATTCCCACGCATCAATCATCCAAAGGGGTATAAGCGTCAATTTGATAAAATCGATGGCATCCTTCAATCCCGCCGCGGCGGGACTAAACTGGCTCAACCGACTCAACCGGCCCAACTTAGAATATCTTTTCTCCGGTGCGGCGTCTCTCTTCTTGACGGCGTTCCTTTTCTTCTACTGCGACCAGTTTTTCAAGATTGTCGACATAATAGATGACCAACCTGTATTCTTTGTCGCCACGCCAGGTTGGAATAATGGAGACCAGGAGCACATCCCGATGATCCCTCCAAAAGAAAAACCGCCCTTCTTCCGCGGGTTGATCAATCGCCTGCGGGTTGCCGTATATTTCTTCCAGAGTTCGGATAATGTCGGAAAGGTCACGGGAGCGGACCTGAATAAGAAGCGGTTTTCCGGTGAGGTTTGAAAAGACCAGCTCGACATAGCTGAAGGGCAGGTTTTCCTTGACGGCATAGCGGTACATGAGCTTGACGGTGTCGTGCTCGACCCGCTCGCCCGCCGGCGTGTTCAATCGCTGGTTCAGGTCGTGAAGAATGGGGAACTGGCGCTGGAGAAAGCCTTTGGCGTTGAATTCCAGGTCAATGGTGCTGCGGTATGCAATCGCGTCGGGGCCCAGATTCTTCCGCAACCGGTCCCGAAGTGCATCCGAGAAGACGGTTTCGGCGCCGACGTCGAAAAAAGTGATACCTTCGGTCTGACTCCGGGAATAATCGGCTGATTGTTCGTCCGTCGAACAGGAGAGCAGCATCGCTGCCGTCAACCCCGACAGAAACAATCTCAAAAAACGATCACGAGTGGCTGTGCACCTATAGAACCGCATCCGTTACGCTTACCCTCCGGTTTTCGAATCGATCTCGATGTTCCGGTACGCCTACCGGGCACCGGATCTTCAAGTCGACACCGCTTTACTGCCGCAGTGCGCGAGAACGATTTCCGGCGCCATAATCGACAGGGGCAAGCCGGAAACAACAACGGTAGAAAACATAAAATATCTTCCCGGGCATGTCAAGACAGCCCCCAAAGCTTCAGGACCCGCTGTTGTGACTCATCTGACGCTCATCAGAGACGACCGCCGAAACGAAAAACGCTTGAACTTGACCGTTAAAACCGCTAAGACAGCCGAGAAGCGACAGCTTCCCTGCTATAGGCTTTAAGATAAAGGTTTTGGACTGCGTTATCGGTCGTCGGCGTATTACAATACAGCCTTCTCCCTCTGGCCTTGCCAAAAACTCTATTTTAAAGCCTATAGTTATCCCCGCGGTTTTCTTGGACTGACTGTCCGACCGGCCGCCGGTTTTCAGATATCGATGGTAACGATGAATACCAAAGAAGCCATATTGGCTTTTTCGCAGAGCGAAAAGATCAAGTCCGGTATTATCTGGGTGACCCAGGCGTTGGGGGTGCTCTCCGGCCTGCCGGAGAAGAACCGCAAGAGCGCCGAACGAATTGCGCATGTGTTTATCGGGCTGATGCTCGGTGACGTCCACCTGGCCGTTAAAGTTACCGCCGACCCGACGTGGCGGGATGTCGAGAAAAACATCGACCTGGCGCTCGTCATGCTCGATTCGGGCGTGTCACAGGAAGCCGGGTACCATCTGACGCGCGCCCTGAGCCACGTCACCGACATCGGACAACGGTCGATGAGTGAGCTGAGGGACAGGGGACTTTTGTGAGACCGCGTTTCTGCAAAAAAAGACGTCTTTTTTAAGTTTTACACCCCTACCTGCTTTCGGCGGACGGGCGACTCATACGACGCACGACGTCCTCGATGTGGAACGGAAAAACACCCCGTGGCCGGTCCGCGATATAGCGTGCCAGTGTCTGTTCGATAACCGGAAAAGCCATATCTTCCCACGGTATCTCCTCCACCTCGAACAGCCGCACTTCGAGGCTCTCCTTGCCGGGTGAAAAGTTCAGCCCGTCCAGCTGCGCCCGGAACATCAGGTAAATCTGGTTGACGTGGCAGATGTTGTACAGCCCGTAAGGGATCAATTCATGCAGCGCTGCGCCGGCTTCTTCCAGTGTTTCGCGCCGGGCACCTTCTGTAACCGTCTCGCCGTTTTCGAGGTAGCCGGCCGGAAGTGTCCACCGACCGTACCGGGGCTCGATCGCCCGGCGGCAGAATAGAATTTTGTTCTGCCACTGCGGGACGCAACCGACGACAATTTTGGGGTTTTGATAGTGGATCGCGCCACAGGCAACGCAGCTGTAGCGTGGCCGGTCGTCTCCCTCGGGGATCCGCATGGTCACGGCCGCACCACATCGGCTGCAAAAATTCATTCGTCACCATCTTGATATCGTTGAGTATGAAAGGGGACTGTCGCGTGCATCAAGGAATCATCCAAATGTAATCGGCATCTCTGTTGTCGACGAGGTCCTTTTCGATGCTGCCGGGCACTTCCGGCAGAAAAACCGTCAGGGGAATGGTCGCGCGATTGCTGATCTGGGTGGCAATGGCCTGCTTGCGCACGTGGCCCGTTCCGGCCAGGATGACCATAACCGTGTCCGGATGCTGCGCGATATAATCGAGAGCCGTGACCGCCATGACCGTGTCCCAGACCATCTGGGCCTCACAAAAGTACAAGAAATTCAGGTTGCCGTGGCCATGGCCGCCGAATGCCTGTCGGATAAAATCCATATATTCCTTGTCCACCCGACACGCGACGTTGCCCAGATAGCCCTTCTGGTCCTCCGAGAGGGACTGGTAGCCTTTGCGGGCCACTTGCCGGGTGATGTCGCTCGGAACATTCAGCCCTATGACCGGAATCCGGTTGTTCCTGGCATACAACAGAATCGGGCTGTAAAGGGACCACGGAAAACTCCAATTGGCGTCGTAAATCTTCTCGAACGCCGCTTCATCGATCTTGCCGGCCACCCAGAGATCGAGCTCCGGCTGGCTGTCGCGGCGAAACATTTCCATTCCGACCGCCACCTTCACGCCGGCTTCGTGGAGCATCCGGATCACCTGCAGCTGCATCCGGTGATGGTTCTCATCGGTGTGGTGCTCGCCCACCAGAATGATACGATCTTTTTTGAGCTGCGGAAGCACCTTTGCAAGCGTGGTTTCCGTACCGTGGTTTACGTCGAAAATCCGCTGGTCGACACTTTTATGACTCGCCGCACAGCCGCCGCCAAGCAATAAAAAGACCAATAACGACCTGAAGATTTTTCTTCTCATCGGTTTTTGCGTCTCCGTCAAGTGGAAGTAAAATTGAATTCGACTGTTCCTTTATTGTCAGTAAAAAAACCCGGATAGGGTGTCACGGATGAAACGGCCGAGGGCCACCTTTTCCTCCTGCCAATAGGACCGAAGGAAGATCATTTCGTGAACCGGCCGGCCGTTCGGTTTCACCGGAACTCCAGCGATGGATCAAGGGTGAAGCCAGCGTGGGCCAGACGCCTTTGGCCTGATTCTGCCCCCGGTTAAACGCCAGGTAGCTGTAGGAGCCGTAATGGGTAATTTTGCGGGCAACCAATTCAGCGTATTCGGATGACAGCGGGAAAAAAAGGGCCGTCGCCCGCCGGGTCCCGCCGGATGGCGTAAACACGCCGAAAAAAACATCCGCCGGGTCCTCATAGGTCACTCCTTCCAGTTCGAACGACCGCTTGGTCAAGGTTACCCTTCCGTCCACCGCGGCCAGCAGATCGGCTCTGTTGGGGAGTCCGATCAGCAGAAGGTCGCTTTCCCCGATGGCGGTCAGATCGAGCCGATCTTCGGTCACCAACCGGTAGTTCTCCACCCCTAGCGACAGCAGCAGCATATCGGCCGCTTTCTTGAGATCACCCGTGAGGTCAGCGGCCGTGATAACCACGACGGATGACGCGCTTTTGATCGTATTGATCGAGGGTGGAATTTCCGACGGATAGAGTCTTCTGAAAAGATCGTAATTCGGATCGACCGTCAATGCGACCGGGCGGCCCATCGTATTCAGCGCAAAGGGAGCCTTTTCTGCGCCGACGTCGAGTCGTCGGACAACCGCCGCGCCGGCAGCGGTCTCCAATATGAGCGGCACGCTGAAATCAAAGTCCGCTTTCGCCTGTGAGACGGCGCCCGTGACCGACCATCCGCTGTCGGCCGGCGCGGCGGCGACATCTTCCAGCGCCGGCAGCGGTGCCCCGCTGCGTTCAACCCACTGCCGGAAGAAAAATTTCAGATCCTTGCCGGATCTTAGCTCGAAGCTCTCGCGCAGCTGCCGCCAGGATGCGGGTCGGAAGAGATACTTCTGATAGATATCTCTCAGAGCGCCCCAGAAGGCGTCCTCGCCTATATTACGGCGCAACATGTGGAAGACCATGGCACACTTGTCGTAGCCGATGACCTTGGTGACGGGGTTGAAGCGGCTCTGAAACCGGCTGATCGGAAAATCGTTTGCGGGGGTCACCAGCGTGGCGTAGTTGCGCAGGATCTGCCGGCGGTACTCACGCGCCGCCTGTTCGGATTCGCGTTCCTTGTAAAGATAGTCGGCAACATAGGTGGTCAGGCCTTCGGACCAGTTGCCGCCGGCGCTATCCACGTAGACGCCGTTGCCCCACCAGCAGTGGGCAATTTCATGTCCCAGACTGGTATCGATGATGAAAGGCAGCCGCAGAACCCGGCTGCCCAACAGCGTGTAGGAAGGGAAGCCGTAGCCGGTGGGGAAAAAATTCTCCACCACCGCGAACTTGTCAAACGGGTATGGACCGAACAAACTCTCGTAAAACTTCAGGTAACGGCCGGTCGCCGCGAGATAAGGCCCGGACAGATCGTCGCTCTGAGATAAGAAATAAGTCGCCGCCGTCACCCGGCCGAAGGTTTCTTCACGCACCTGATAGCGGGCCGCCGAGAGCGAGAGCCCGCGGACCGGATGGTCGATCGCCCATGAGGATATGGTGCTGTCGCCGTCGGTGCGGTGCCCCAGACTGCGCCCCGCGGTAACGGCGACCACCCCGGCCGGCGCTTCGACATTCAGGCCGAAGGTGACCCGCTCGGCATCGATATACGGATACCAGCCGGCACCGTAAAGGAGTAAGGTTCCCCGGGGTGAGATGGTGCCGCTGACGCCGTAGCCCGGGTTGTCGGTGTTGGCCGGCATCACCGGGACCGGGTCGTCGAAAACGACGGCGTAGGCCAGACTGATTTGAAGCGGATCGCTTCTCTTCTCTTTGCCCGGTTTTAGATGCAGCCGGCCGTTCTCGAACGAGAATGCCGCTGGACGGCCGTCGACCAGGAGCTTGAGTCCGGTGGCCTTTTCGTTTAAATTGAGCACCAGGTCGGCGGGTGCGGCCGGCCCGATTGTAATGGTGTCGAGACCTTCGAGCCGGTTTTCGGCCGGATTCAGGACGACCCGCAGATCGTGGTGCACGTCGAGCGCTTCAACCGGAAAGGCGATCAATAAAAAAAGACCGACCAAGAGCATCGCCGGCCGTCTCATATAATGTTGGCAACAGTCCATGGTAAATATTGCTTGACGGTTGTCGTCCGTGCCCTGTAAGCGGCACCGGGCGATTGACCTGTTTGTGGTCCATTTTTTAAAACAAACTAATACGTCACGATCTCTTGTCAAAACCCATTTCTCGTTCGATGAGCTGACATCACTTTGCAAAGGTCTTTTACTTGACACGAGGGCATCAAATTTTTTATGACAGATTGTCGGTATTGCAGTGAATGACGCGGCACATCCATCCGACCTGAAAATCTCTTGCTTTTGTCGTGATTTTTCACCATCGATACCGGCCCTCGGGCACCAACCGTCCGATTATGGCCGCATCGCTGTAACCGTTAAACCCATCAAACACCAATTCTTTGGGAAAGGAGCAACCGTAATGAGTCAGACCGAAAAAAACTTGTGGGATGCATTTGCCGGCGAGTCACAGGCCAACCGAAAATACCTGGCATTTGCCAAGAAGGCGGATAAAGAGGGGTATTCCCAGG
>JBATHN010000854.1:0-4002 GCA_049666885.1 Desulfobacterales bacterium | reverse complement strand
CTTTTGAGCACCCCACCGAACAGTGCCCGCGACAGCACTGATCCATTCGTTTATGGCAAGGCAAACCCTACCGAAAGGAGCTTTGCCATGGACGAAGAACAAAAAAAGCAGGTGGCCGTCTTTCGCTTCGGCGTGATTGCCGACTTTGTGACCGGCGCCAGGCTGCCGCGAGCGGACAGGTGCCGATTGCTTGCGCAAAAGTGCGCCCGAAAATGGAATATCCCGTTTTCACATCGCACCCGCATCGGCCGCAGCACTCTGCGCGACTGGATTGCACGCTACCACGCCGGTGGACAAAAACTCGAGGCCCTGTATCCAAAGGACAGAAGCGACAGCGGCAAATCGCGCAGCATCGATGCGGAGACCGCCGCCAACCTGGTTCAGCTGCGCAAAGAAATGCCCCAGGCTCCCGTGGCCGCGATTATCGAGGCCATGCACCAGCGCCGACTGGTCAGCCCCGGCACCAGCCTGGCTCTAACCAGCGCATGGCGCTTTTTTACCCGCCACGGCCTGATGCCTTCGGCTGCGGCGCCGACGGTGGACCGGCGCAAGTTCGAGGCCGAACTGCCCAACGACATCTGGCAGTCAGATGTGATGCACGGACCTTGCGTGATGATAGAGGGCCGGCGTCGCAAAGCCTATCTGATCGCCTTTATCGACGACCACAGCCGTTTGATCCCGCATGCCGCCTTCTACCTGTCGGAAAACCTGGACGCTTTTTTGAATGCCTTCGAGCAGGCCCTGCTCAAACGCGGCCTGCCGCGCAAGCTCTATGTCGATAACGGCTCGGCGTATCGCAGTCGCCAACTCGAGCATACCTGCGCGCAGCTTTCCATCGCCATGATCCACGCCAAGGCTTATCAGCCGCAGGGAAAAGGGAAAATAGAAAGATTTTTTCGCACCGTTCGCATGCAGTTTTTGACGACCCTGCCCGCCGAGATGACTTTGGATGCCCTCAATGCCGCCTGGCAGCCATGGCTGGACACCTACCACCAGCGCCGCCACTCGGCCACCGGCTCAAATCCCTGGCTGCGCTTTGCCGACCACATGCAGTGCCTGCGCACGGCCCCGGAGAACCTCAAAGACTACTTTCGGATTGTCGCCCGCCGCACCGTGGCCAAAGACCGCAGCGTCACCCTGGAGGGCCGTCTTTACGAAGCCCCAGTGAGCCTGATCGGCAAACGCATCGAGCTGCTCTATCACAAAAGCAACGTCAAACGCGTCGAGGCCCGCTTAAACAATCAAGGTTATGGTTTTTTGCGCCTGGTGGATCTGGCCGTCAACTGCCGCGTCAAGCGTGACCGCAACCGCAACACACAACTCAAGCCCACCGACCGGCCCGCCCCCAATGGCGGCAAAATCTGGTAAAGGAGCCTTAAAACCATGACGCCTCAATACCGCCTTTTTTTCGAACTGCAGTGCGAACCCTTCGGCGCCGATATCGCCCTGGAACACATCCTTGTCACCGAGAGCTTAAAAGCCCTCGAGCAGCGCGTTCATTACGCCATGCGCACTGGAGCTGTGGCCCTTGTCACCGGAGAAATCGGCAGCGGCAAGTCCACGGCCCTGCGCTATATCTCAGAGTCGCTGCATCCAGCCGAGCACCTGTGCCTTTATGTAACGGCCACCACCGGCTCGATCCTGGAACTCTATCGTCAAATCGTAGCCGCCCTTGGCGCCGAGAATCGCGGTGTCTCGCGGGCCATTATGCTAAAAACCATCCGCGGCCTTGTCACCGAACTCTGCTGCTCCAAAAAACTCAGACTGCTGATGATGATCGATGAGGCCTC
Organism: Desulfobacterales bacterium; assembly: GCA_049666885.1. Classification (GTDB taxonomy): domain Bacteria; phylum Desulfobacterota; class Desulfobacteria; order Desulfobacterales; family SG8-13; genus JARFQH01. Next base: position 2,212 of record JBATHN010000854.1, on the reverse strand, counting down.
GCTGCTGCGCATGGAAGTTTTGGCCGAAGTGCACACCCTTTTGCAGTTCGAGAAAGACGCCAAACCCTATTTGCCCCTGGTGCTGGCCGGCCAGAACAACCTGCTCGACAGCCTGGCCTACCGGCCGGCTTCTCCGCTGGCCTCACGCGTGGTGGCTCGCAGCCATCTGGAGGGTGTCGGCCGAAAGCAGATGCAAGCCTATATCACTCACCATCTGGCCATTGCCGGCGTCAACCGCGACCTGTTCGAAGAGGCCGCTGTGACCGCCATCCACCAGGGCGCCGGAGGTCTGTTTAGAAAGGCCAATCACCTATCCCGTGGGGCCTTGATCGTTGCCGCCAACCAAAAATCAATGACCGTCTCTGCCGAACACGTGCGGCTGGCGGCCACCGAACTGCTCTGATCGGAAAAACAAAAAGGAGAAAACCGATGCGATTCTCAGATACCGAAGACTTCAGTGAACAAAAGCTTGACCGGATCGAAACGATGATAGAAGAGTTTGCCCTGGATACGGTACTTTCCATATTGCACAGAATCTCAGAAAAACGCAAACAGCTGCCGCAGGTGATTTGCTATAAATCCGATTGCCCCCTGCGCGATGAAATCCCTTTTTAACCACATAATCCATCTACTGGAGTGCGTCGCTTCGACGGCGCCCTCCGGTAGAATCTGAAAATGTTTCAAGGCGCCGAATTAATCAGCAAAATGTGGACGGATTAATGCGGAAAGCAACAGAGATAAGGTCGATAGCACCAATGGAAAATAAGACAGAGCAAAAATCCAGCCTACTGCTATCTAAATCACCCCTCACTTTCATCAATACGGTTTCGATACAGGGTCATCATAATGAAAGGAGGTGAAAGAGAACATCGAACGTTTATGACATGGGCAAAATTCCTTATTAATTGTCTAACCAGGGAGGTATATGACATGAAAAAGTTAAATCCTTTTATGGTTTTGCTATTGCTCGCATTATTAGGGGTTGTTCCCATTACAGTTCAAGCCGTCGAAATAAATACCTTTGTATTTTTAGATCAGTTCCCAGAGAACTCTGTGCCTTTAGGATTTCCAAAAGAAAGAGTGATACAGGTGGGCGCTTTTGTTAAAGCAGGCGATACCAATATTAAAGAAGTGACTGCTGTGAATCTTGAATCGGGGGTTACTCTAAATGCAAGATTAGTGGGCGAAATTAGTAAAATAATGCCTACCATTTATCTTGTTGAGCCTATGCCAGCCTTTGATCCCAATAAGCACATGGGCATTTGGGATATCCGAGTTACGGATGACAAAGGAAAGGTTTTTACAGCTAAAACCCATAAGTTGGACAAAATTGAAAAAATGCCCTATGTTGAGAATCTTAAAGCATCAGGCAATCCTCTTGCTCCTGAAATCAGTTGGAAAGAACCAAAAAATATCCCCGAAGGGTGCAATGTTATGTACATTGTGCGCTTGCTCAAAGATTACCGCACCCAAATATATCGTTCAGGAAATCTTAAAGACACCGTTCATGTTATTCCAGAGGGTAAACTGAAGCAGGAAGACCTTGATAACACGTATGTGAGGATTGAATGCCAATGTTTTGATTCAGGTGAATCCGAAAATCCGAATCCTCTGGAACTTCGCTCGGAAACTTTTATAACTTACAAAGAAGCATTAGCAAAGTAATTTGGTTGTAAATTGGCGGAAGACTTTAAGACGTTTGCCGATCGCCGCTATCCATCGTTCTAAAGCAGGGCAGTTTAATGCCCTGCTACTATTTTTATCATCGTAGTATCTGCTGAGACTGTCGAAAAAGGTATTATTAGATAGCCTGTATTTGCTCGGGGCACCTTCGCTAATTTCTTTCAAAAATACCAACACACGGTCATAAAAAATTATCTTCTTTCGCCTTTTTTACTTCATAAAATACTAGTTATATGATAGAAGGTTTTTGCACATCAGTAAAGACTGATCACTATTTTAGGCGAGAGGAAAAATGGCTAAATACAAGCGTTATGATTTTTCCCAAAGTATGTTGATACCTGTTTGCTTTGAAGAGCAATTGATTCCGGGTACCCTGGAATTTGCAATTCATACGCTGGTGGAGACGCGGATGGATATGAGCATATTTGACAACAATTACCAAAATGATGAAACGGGTCGCCGTGCGTATGACCCCAAGATTTTATTAAAGGTGGTTTTGTTTGCTTACTCGCGCGGGTTGATATCCTCC
>JBATHN010000853.1:0-2373 GCA_049666885.1 Desulfobacterales bacterium | reverse complement strand
GCCCGCCTGGTATTGACGGAATCAACAAGCGGGAAAAAACCCAGCGGAACCAAACATCCCGACCAGCGCGAAGGCAAACCGGACGCCGATAAGGCGGTCTTAAATCCTCCGAATAAAACGTTGACAGCCGCAACCACGGCGCAACCGCCACAAAACGAAACAGTCTCGAAGGTCCGCAACGAAGAAAAAACCGTTTATCATACCGTCGAGTCTGGTGATTCGCTCTATGCCATCGGCTTCCGTTACAACGTATCGGTGGATCAGCTGCGCCGTCTGAATCACATGGAAGCCGACAGCACGCTTCATCCCGGCGAGAGACTGGTGATCAAATCCGAACCCGCTGAAGAAACGCGCTTTACCAAGCAAGAAGGCCCGGCGGATCGAACGCCGGTTAAAGGCGATCAACGAATGACTCAAGCAGCAGGGGCGGACGGAAACGATATAGGGGCCGATGTCAGAAATTTTTCCACCGTGTACGAACTGGACACCAAAGCATTGCGGGTGGAATATGTCATCAGAAATGATGGATCGAAATCCCAACAGATCTCGGGCCAGACGGTGGTTGTGCTGAGAAGCGAAGATGATAGTCCGGATGACTGGCTGGTTCTACCGCCGGTACCCCTTGAATCCGGTAAACCCGACGGTAAACTCGGCAGTGCCTTTTCCATTTACAATTTCCGGACAATTCGTTTTAAGGTAAACGACCAGGAGAATGCCGATCGGTTCACACTGGCCACCGTATTCGTGTTTTCGACAAACGGTAATTTGGTGCTCGAAAAAGAGTTTCCGGTGAGTATCGACAGTCGGCCCCGACAATGAAAAAAAGGTAATCGTTCACAGGGCACCGCATCTGCTTTGTTGTCGGGCACTTGAAGTACAAAAGTACGTCTGCGCGCCCGACGCTTTGCATCTGCGGCACCCTGTAAACGATTACAATTAGGTGGTTTGAAGCGCATCGGACTTTGCTACCCTGTGAACGATTAGAAAAAAAGTGTCCATCTAACCGAACCACACCCTGTCAGGTCTGTGTCAGTCGAAGCAAAAATGGAGACCGTGGTAAAATTCAACCCGGAACAGATCGGAATCGTCAACAAAGCCGTTGCACTGGCCGAGGAGCTCGTCAGCAATTACTACAAGATGTCGGCCAGCCAATGGCTCCACCGGCGCTATGACATCAAAACGTTAGCCGAACTGGCCCCGGACGAAGTTGTCGAAGGACCCTTTGCCCAGATCGTCCGTTATGAAGGACGTCACCGCGATCGTGCGCTCGGCAGTTCGACCTATGACCTGTACAAGATATGCCTGCAGGACCATGCGATCTTGGCGGCCCTGGAACAAGAACCGAACCTGCAACTCCTCCCGTTTGTCCTCTACATCGTGACCCATGAACTGATCCACATCGTGCGCTTCAGCCGATTCCTGCAATACTTCGACGCTGCACCCGACGAACGACTGGCGGAAGAAAAGCGGGTTCATGTTAAAACCCACGAGATTCTCGAACCCTGCAGTTTGCCGGGACTCGGCGGAGTCCTCGAGTTTTACAACGAGTGGCGTATACCCTATGATGGTATGAAGGGCTAATGGCCGCCTTCGGTTTTGCCCATAGGTTTAGAAACACAAATGAATCCTTGACAAAACGTTTGTTAATGTATATTTTTTACCGTTTAAAAGGGTTGTGGAATGCTAAAAATCATTCCGTCGCGGGGAGGATTACTACGAATGCCCATTTATGAATATGAATGCAGTCAATGTGGCAGGACCAAAGAAGTCATACAAAAGTTTTCGGACAAACCCCTTACCCGTTGTGACCACTGCTCCGGCAGGATTCGAAAGCTCGTGTCCCACACCAGTTTTCACCTGAAAGGGACCGGCTGGTACGCAACTGATTATGCCGCAAAATCCCGCACCTCTTCCTCCAACGAACCAACCAAGAATAAAGCCGAAACTCCGGCAGAAACCGGCTCCACCGGAACGGGCGCAAAGCCAAAATCATCCGACGACTAACGCCCGAAAAGGGCCGAGAAAACGAGATCAGCGCATCTGCCCCGTGATGCCCCTCTTCGCTTGCTCCTTGTCTGCCAGAGCCCAGAACCGAGGCTGTGAAAGTTCCCTATACGCACCGCTGAAGTTGAGCCAGTTCATTTATTGAAAAAAAAACGATTTTTTCCTGAACCATCACTTTACAATAAAAAAAGTGTGATTATCATAGCTATCGAAATCGTGTTGCCAACAATTATATGTAAATATCTGGAATAAATTTTATTAATGCTTCAATCCGGATGAAGCGCACATGACCTTTATCGAGTCTGCAGACCGATATAATTAGAGCCGCGGCCGAAGGGCTCGCAACTTTGTTTTTACCTAATTCTACGT
>JBATHN010000852.1:0-5498 GCA_049666885.1 Desulfobacterales bacterium | reverse complement strand
CAAGGAATTGCATCTGATCCAGATTTCAGATATATTGGGTGTGTACGGTGTTTCTTTTCTGATCCTGTTCGCCAATACCGCGGTCTTCTTTCTCCTGCTCAACATTGCGAAATTCGATTGGAACGGTATCCGGATTACCCGACGGTTTGCGGCAGCGGCCTTGATGCTGTGTGTGAGTCTCAATGGCCTCAACTGGTTCTACGCCGCACACCGATTGGTGCAAGTCGACAAGCTCAGTGCAGATGCACCGTCAATCAGGACGGCGATCGTTCAGGGAAATATCGAACAGGTTCTCAAGTGGGACCCCGCATTTCAGGGGGCCACGATCGACAAATACCTTCGTCTGTCGCAGTCGTTGGTGGATCGCCATCCGGAACTGGTTGTCTGGCCGGAAACGGCCCTTCCGTTTTATTTCCGGTATGATGTCCCCTTGACCGCAAAGGTTCAGGAGGGTGTGCGCCGATTGGGGGCCTACTTTCTGGTCGGCAGCCCCTCCTTTGAAAGAGGGCCCCGCGGGATAGACTATTACAACAGCGCCTACCTGATCGATCCGCAGGGTAAGGTACTGGGTAAATACGACAAGGCGCATCTGGTTCCTTTTGGAGAGTACGTTCCGTTGAAACGTTGGTTGCCTTTCCTTGGCAAACTAGTGGAGCAGGTCGGGGACTTCAGTCGTGGCGACATTGGTGAAACCCTCAGCTGGACATATGGCAAGTTGGGAGTTCTCATCTGCTACGAAGGCATCTTTCCCGATATTTCGCAGGCTATGACCAGAAACGGTGCGAATCTGCTGGTCAATATCACCAACGATGCCTGGTATGGTCACAGCAGCGCCCCCTACCAGCATTTTTCGATGACCGTGTTCAGAGCGATAGAAAACAGGCGGGCGCTGATCCGGTCGGCCAACACGGGAATCAGCGGATTTGTCGACCCGGTCGGCCGAATCCTGGGAAAAACGGCTCTTTTTTCGGATGCAGCAGAAGTCCGTCAAGTGCCGTTGATCTCAACAGTTTCGTTGTACAGCCGTTTCGGAGATGCTTTCGCGGCCGCCTGCCTGGCCGTCACCGGGATCCTTCTTTGCGGGGTGGTGGTGACGCATTTGCGGAGAATAAAAATACTTGGAAGGAGGTAAACGAATATGTCAACCGAATTGAAACAGACCGTCAAGGAACTCGGAGAGAAACTCGATCAGTTGCGAGGTTATCTTTGACTTAGAAACCAAAGAAAATCGTATGCAGGAAATAGAGGCTCAGATCGCCAAACCAGGTTTCTGGGACATTCCGGAAGAAACCAAGGGGATCATGCAGGAACGGACGAGACTGTCCGATCAGATCGATCGTTTTCGCCGGCTGGCGCACGATCTCGAGGAAAGCGGTATTCTGCTCGATTTGGCTGTCGAGGAGTCCGACGCCAAGACGCTCGAGGAAGCGGGAAAGCTGCTCAAGTCGCTCGACGCGCGTCTGCGTAGGTTTTCTCTAGACCTGATGCTCGACGGCGATGATGACCGCAACAACGCAATCGTTTCCATTAACGCCGGTGCCGGCGGCACCGAAGCCCAGGATTGGGCCGAGATGCTGTTCAGGATGTACCTTCGCTGGGTTGAACGCAAGGGGTACGCCGCCGAGGTCATCGACTATCAACCGGGCGAGGAAGCCGGTTTAAAAAGCGTGACGTTTACCGCCGCCGGCAGTTATGCCTACGGTTATCTCAAAAGCGAAATCGGCGTCCACCGACTCGTCAGGATCTCACCCTTTAACGCCAGCGGCAAACGTCACACCTCATTTGCCTCGGTTTTCGTCTTCCCTGAACTGGACAACGAAATCGTCATCGACATCGAGGATAAAGACTTGCGCATCGACACGTTCAGGGCCAGCGGGGCCGGCGGCCAGCACGTCAACAAAACCAGCAGTGCCATCCGGATCACCCATCTTCCCACCGGTATCGTGGTCCAGTGCCAACAGGAAAAGTCCCAGCACCGCAATAAGGACATGGCCATGAAAGTCCTGCGAGCCCGGCTCTACCAGGCGGAGAAAGAAAAACAGGACGAAAAACTGCGCGAAATCCACGACACCAAAGATGACATTGCCTGGGGCAGTCAGATCCGTTCATATGTCATGCACCCCTACCAACTGGTCAAAGACCACCGCACCAAGATCGAAAGCGGCAACGTTAACAGCGTGCTGGACGGTGCCATCGATCCGTTCATCGAGGGACTGCTGCTGGCGAGGCATCCGTAAAATGGATCCGGTCGAGCTCATCGCCAGTCATTACAAGGGGCACTCTAAAGCGCATAGGATCCTGCTGTCTCATTCTGAGAAGGTAGCCGATAAAGCCCTGGCGGCGGCCGGACGGGTCCCCGACCTCGAACCGGATCTCGAATTCATCCGGCAGGCCGCCCTGCTGCACGACATCGGCATCCTTTTCACGGCCGCATCCCAACTGGGCTGCTTCGGCAACCACCCGTACGTCTGCCACGGTGTTTTGGGCCGCGCACTGCTCGAAGCGGAAGGGCTGAAACGGCACGCCCTGGTCTGCGAACGCCATGTCGGCGTGGGCATCACCCGCAATGACATCCGCCTCCAGCGGCTCCCCCTGCCGGCTCGCGACATGCGGCCAGTCACAATCGAAGAGCAGATCATCTGCTATGCCGACAAGTTCTTCTCTAAAAACGGCGCCGGCGCCCACAAGGAAAAAACGGTGTCCGAGATCCTTCAAAAACTGGCGTCCTATGGAGAAGAAAAAGTGAAGCGGTTCAAGCAGTGGTTCGACATGTTTGAAAGTTAAAAAACGGACGAAATGAACCGCTCTTGAATTCGGCTCCCGGCTGGTTTCAGGAGCGTTTTGCGTCTGTGACAAACTGGAGTGATTTAATGGTTCACTCAAATGTACATTTCGCAAGCGTTTCTTTGAAAAAATCCCTTTCCCGCAAAAATTCACATTCTGCGGGACATGCTTGACGTCGCTAAAATGCAGCTTGTTACCGCGCTTACGAGCAAAAATGTCTATACTTCGAAAAGTCAATATGTTAATAAAATAGAGTTTTTTTTGCAGCCAGGCATAAATAAGCAACCCTGATAGCGAACAGTCTTGCTCGGCCTGCTGCGCGGTCCGGAAACCCCCTAAGCTTGCTGTGGAGGAAGGATGCAAAAACTCGAAAAGCTACGCGATCGAATAATTCAGCGGGTTGACGTAAATTTGAGACATTTCGATTTCGATGTCCCGGGTTTCCTCAAGTACTACGTTCCTCTGAAAAAGATGATCAAGTATTACGCCCTCTACGGCATCACGCACCACCACCCCCTGCACTATCAATTCAATTACTCGAACCTTGCCGGAAGCAACATTTTAGGGCAGTGCAAGATTGAAAATTCGATTCTGTACAAATGCGACATCCGCGGTGACGAGCTGAAAGTTTGCGGCGACTCGTTTCACTTCCAGGGAACCGACCTCACACTCGATCACGACGAAATGATTCTGATCAAGGACAGCTTTCTGATCAAAACCCTGGTCCACAACTGCTCGCACAACCCGGAAAACCCTGAGCTGTTTCTGATCAAGAACTCGGCCTCGGCGGCCTATGTGAACATCCATGGGTCCTGGATCGAAGGCTGTTTCCTCAATCCCTTCAGCACGGTCGATTTGACCAGCCTTCACGGGTGCGCCGTGGGAACCTTCGCTTATCTGCAAGTCGGCGAGCTCTGGCACGAACAGGTGGCCTCCGGCCAGGTTTGGATCAAAGCCGAGGATCAATTTGATTTTAAGTACCAATACTCCGAAAAGGAGCTGAAAAAATACATCGACTTTCATCCCGATCGCCGTCCCACCGGAATTTTTATCGATTTTCTCGAAAGCCGTAAGGAAGATTTTCAGGACGTCTTCAATGTGGTCCACCTTACAAACCCGCTGCCCGTTCCCAAGAGTGCTTCCTTGAGCCGCTACGCCGTCGTCAAACCCAAGACACGCATCGCTGAAAATGTTCTCATCGCCCAGCACGCCTATATCGAAAGCTCTATCCTCGGCAAGGGAGCGAATGCCCAGGAGCACTGCTACATTATCGATTCGAAGCTGACGGGCAACAACGTGACCGCCCACGGCGCCAAACTGATCGATGTTGAACTGGAAAAAAATGTTTTTGTCGGGTTTAATTCTTTCCTGCGGGGCGCTTTCGAGTTTCCGTTGCGGGTCGGTGAAGGCGTTATCGTCATGCCGCACACCATTATCGACATGCAAGCGTCCCTGACGATTCCACCGGGCCACCTGGTCTGGGGGCTGATCAGAAGGCCGGAAGACCTCAAGGAGCACAGCATCGCCCTCGAAGACCTTGGCAAGGTCAAGGACAAGCTCAAACTGGGCGCCATGGTTTTCGAGGGCAGCGGCAAGGCCTTTGTCGAGGCCTTTCGGCACCGTATCGATCATATCCTCGAAGCCAATGGGGCCTACTTTGACGGCAAGAAGAACAGGGGGCATGCCCAAAAAATCCAGCACATCGCTTACAACATCATTCAACCCCATCCGCTCGGGATAAAAAAGGGCGTCTATCCGACCATCGACATCAGGCCGTGAAGGTTCGCGAAAAAAATAATCGGTTCGGCCTTTTCTTTATTTGAAAAAATTCAGCAGGGCATGCAGATTGGTCAGCGGGTGCGGCGGGCAGCCGGGAATATACAGATCCACCGGCAGCAGGCTGTCCAGGCCCGGGGAGATTTCCGGGCTGCCCCTGAAAGGACCGCCGCTGATCGGGCAGCTGCCCACGGCAATGACCACTTTGGGGGACGGCACGGCTTCGTAGGTTTGAAGCAGTGCCGTTTTCATATTGACGGAAACGGGGCCGGTGACGACGATACCGTCGGCATGCCGCGGTGAGGCCACGAAATTGATCCCGAACCGGGCCAGGTCGAAGAACGGTGTGGCCAGAACGTTCAAATCCGCTTCACAGGCATTGCAGCCGGCGGCCGATACCTGGCGCAGCTGCAGCGAGCGACCGAATAGTTTTTTAAAGTGCTGCCGGGCGTGTTCGGCCAAAGGGGGCAGCGTGCCGTCAGTCATTAAATGCTCTTTTTCGGCAACCGAAAGTTCAAAATTCCGGGTAAAGGAAACGAACCGGCCTTTGGAAAGACGCTCGCACGTACCACAGAAGACGCAGCGTCCCATGTCGATCAGTTTGCGCTCGGCATCGATGGCGTCCTGGGGACAAGCCGCCGCGCAGGTGGCTGCCAACTCCCCGGGCGCCTCCTTATTTACCTGCGGCAACCCGCGATAGCGAGCCGGTAATTCGATTTTCTTTTTGGGATACGCGCTGGTTCTATATCCCTGTTCGAACCTGTTTTTCAATGTCTTGAGCATGGACGTTTCACTTTATGCGTTGTAGGGGCCCTTGCTGGCCAACCGGTTGCATCTGATCCTAAATACGATCTTGGTGTCCATCCATAAATGGCCTTTTTTCCTCCGGGCCGCGTTCTCCGCAGGTTTCCGGCTGCGGCGTACATAAAGTACGCCTC
>JBATHN010000851.1:0-2308 GCA_049666885.1 Desulfobacterales bacterium | reverse complement strand
TAAACCTCGGAAGCTTTCATCTTATTTGTGCGATGGCGATGGGGCAAGGCCCGCTAAACGCCTCAAACAGCTGTGCCTGCTTCAACCGAAACAACAGCCGCCTTCCATCGACAGAATAACAGGACTTTGTTAAAATCGATAATATCCTTAAACTTGCAAAAATCTTGCGCATTTCTGGATAGGAAACTTATCAGTGCCCTTTATGAAACCGTGGATGGGCAATAGAGAACATCCTTCAGGGTCAAATAGTGTTCGTGATGATGGAAGCTGAAAAAAATAATTCACCGGTCATTCGGCTGGAACACATCAGCAAATCCTTCGGGTTGGTCCGGGCCAACAGGGATATCAGCCTGGATATTCACGCCGGACGGATCAAGGCGCTGCTGGGAGAAAACGGAGCCGGTAAAAGCACCTTGATGGGTATTCTGGCCGGTCGCCTGCAGCCGGACGGTGGCCGCATCCTGGTCGAAGGGGTGGCGACACCCATATCGTCTCCGCACATCGCCCACACGGTCGGCATTGGAATGGTATACCAGCACTTCATGTTGGTCGATGCCCTGACCGTGGCTGAGAATGTGATGTTAGGCCAATCGGAAGGCGTCTGGCTTTCACCCCAAAAGGCGGTTCAGCAAGTGGCGGACCTGTCTCGACGTTACGGCCTCGCGATCGATCCCGCAGAACGGGTGTCGGCGCTGTCGATGGGAGAGCGCCAGCGGGTGGAGATTTTAAAACTGCTCCACCGCCGCAGCCGCATCCTGATTTTTGACGAACCCACCGCTGTGCTGACGCCTCCCGAAATCGACCAGCTTTTTGACGCCCTGCGCCAGATGGCGGGCCAAGGCAAAGCCATTGTCTTTATCAGCCACAAGCTCGACGAAGTCATGGCATTGGCAGACGAAATCACCATCATGCGTAAAGGTGCCGTGGTGAGCGAAATGCCGATCGAAAAGGTCAGCTCAAAGTCGGATCTGGCGCTGAAAATGGTCGGCCGTGAAGTTGTGCTGCAGGTTAAGAAGGAAACGCTCGAGCTGCGCCAGACGGTTTTGTATGTCGATCGCCTGAGCGGCAGCGGCCTGAAGGATATTCACCTGCAGTTGCGCCAGGGCGAGATCCTGGGCGTTGTCGGCGTGGCCGGAAACGGACAAAAGCCCCTGGTGGAAACCATCTGTGGATTGAGGCGACCCGCCTCCGGGACGATTAAAATCCTGGGTAAAAATTGGGACCAATTTTATGACCGACACAGTTGGGACGGAAACCTCATCTACATCCCGGAGGATCGCCGCGGCCTGGCCACTTGTCTGGACTTGGACTTGGTGGAAAATTTTTTGTTGACCACGCGGCAGGGGTTTTCGGTGGGGCCTTGGCTCCTGCGCCGCAAAGCCGAAGCCAAGACCAGGGAATTGATGATGGCATTCGATGTTCAGCCGCCGGAACCGTCGAACTTGGCGCGGCAGCTTTCGGGCGGCAATCTTCAGAAAATTGTCCTGGCCCGTGAGTTTTATCGCAGGCCCCGGTTGATCGTCGCCGAGCAGCCGACCCAAGGTCTCGATGTCGGCGCCACCGAAGAGATCTGGCGGGTCCTGCTGAAGGCGCGCACCGAAGCCGGAATTCTGCTTGTCACCAGTGACCTGAACGAAGCGCTCTCGCTGTCGGACCGCATTACCGTGCTATTCGGCGGCCGCATTATGGAAACCTTCGACATCAACGACACCAAAAAAGTCGACCGCATCGGTCTTCTTATGGCCGGTATTGCATCCGAAACGGAAACATCGTGATGATGAGGTTATTCTTCCTGGTGGAAGCGCCGGATGATATAGCCGCCGGACTTTTCGTCGGATTCCAGGTCCATGAGGCCGCGGGAAGCCGCTTCCTCGAGGAGGCGGTTGAAGGAACGAAAGCCATAGTAAGATTCGTTGAAGCCCGGGCTGCGGCGCTTGAGGGTCTGCTTGACCATCGAGCCCCAAATCTTCTCCTCCGAACCACGTTCTTCGGCCAACGCTTCAAGCGTCTCCATGACAAGGTCGAGTGCCTTTTGAGTTCGATCTTCCTTCTCTTTATCTTCCTTGGCCACAGGTTTAGCCGTTCGGCCGCCCGGTCGCGGCGCTTTGCGCGGCGTCTTCTTCCGAGTCTGTTTAATGCGCACGAGATCGTCGTAGTAGATAAACTCGTCACAGTTGGCAATAAGAAGATCCGAACTGGAGTTTTTCACACCGACACCGATCACAATCTTGTTGTTTTCGCGCAGTTTGCTGACCAAGGGTGAAAAGTCGGAATCACCACTCACGATCACGAATGTATCGACATGGAG
>JBATHN010000850.1:0-6443 GCA_049666885.1 Desulfobacterales bacterium | reverse complement strand
CAAGAGCCGCTATCAGTTCCACGGTATCTTTGGCCATGTCTTCGAGCGTGTAGGGCAGAGAGGGCGCCTCACCGCGTTGCAGGGCATCCGCTACTGCGGCCGAGTCGGGAACTTGCATCCAATCGAGCTTTGTCGACAGTCCGATATCGCGGTTGTCGAAGCGGATTACCCGGTAGCCGCCGGCCGCCAACTGCCGGCAGAATTCATCGTCCCAGAGAACCATCTGGGAGCCGAGGCCCATAATCAGAATCAAGGGGGACGCATCCTCATCTCCGAAAGTTTGATAGGCGATGTCAATCCCGTTGGCTCGGGCAAATTTGACCTCACTGCGGGAATTATTTAGCATCGTTTGTCCTTGTTTACCGGACTCGGCAAACCAGCCCTTTCAGGTAGGCGCCTTCCGGGAAATTGAGTGACACCGCATGATCGGAGGCCTGTTCCAGGTGCTCCAGTATCTGAACATCACGGCCGGCATCCAGGGCTGCGTCCGCTACGATTTTCTGGAAAAGGGCGGCATCCACATGACCGGAGCAGGAGAAAGTGAACAAAACGCCGTTCGGCCTGATCAATTTGAAAGCCAGCAGATTGATGTCCTTGTACCCTCGCGCTGCTTTGTTCACCTGAAAGCCGGAACCGGCGAACTTCGGTGGATCCAAAATAATCAGGTCGAAGCTGCGCCGGGCATCCCGGAAAGATCTGAGCGCCTGAAATACGTCGACGCCGATGTTTTCCACGGCGTGAATGTCCAGGCCGTTCAGTGCCAGTTGACGGTGCAGGATGTCCAATGCTTCCGGTGACGTCTCCACGTTCACCAGATGTCCTGCGCCGGCCTTGAGAGCCTGAAGGCCGAAACCACCGGTGTAAGCGAAGCAGTTGAGCACATCGGCACCGGCCGAAAACGCCGCTACCCGTGCCCGGTTTTCACGCTGGTCAAGATAATAGCCGGTCTTGTGGCCGTGGCGGACATCGACCAGAAGACGCAAGGGTCCTTCCCGGATTTCGACTCTTTCGGGTGGTTCTGCACCTATCAGGACACCGCTGGACGGCACCAATCCTTCTTTCAGACGGCCATCACCTTCCGATCGCTCGTAAATGCCGGCCACCGGAATCAGATCCATCAACTGCCGCACCACCTCGGTTTTCCAGTACTCGACACCGGCGGAAAGAAACTGACATACCAGGTAATCTTCGTAGCGGTCGACAATCAGACCGGGCAGTCCGTCCGATTCCGCATTGACCAATCGTAAAGCGGAGAGTGCATCCCCGACCTGAAGCAACTGACGTGATTGTAATGCGCGGTTCAGACGGTTTGCAAAAAACGGCGGGGTAATCTCCTCGGCCGGATCGAAGGACCAGACGCGCACCCGTATCTGCGACTGGGGTGAAATGGCCCCGAACGCCAGCGGCGTACCGTCCGCCGACAGCACCTTGACGGTTTCTCCGGCCAATACCGCCGGGCTAGCGCGATCTATCGCACCGGAAAAGATCCAGGGGTGGTGCCGGTGCAGTGATTTCTCACGGCCCGGTTTTAATATAACGACGGCCTGGTTTGTGGTCATGATGTTCACATCAGACTATGGACCCACTTAAAAATAACATCGCGTTTAGATCTTGAAAGGAGTGACGATTCATTTTGCGATCGATCCGGACAAATATGAGATCAACCTTTCAGCGGAACCTTTACGGCAGACTTTTAGGTCGGCTCGTCTTTGGCGATTCGGAATGTGGCCCGAAATTCCATGACCGGTCGTTCTTCTTGATTGAAGAGTGTTGCCCGGCCGTAGAATCGGTTTTGTCTTCTTGCCGTCACGCGGGCTCTTGCAGTAACGACACCACTTTTAACCGGATACATAAATTTCGTTTCGATAGAAGTGGTCGCAAAATGGGTACCGGGCGGCACCAGACTCTTGATCGCCATTACGACGGCGGTATCCGCCAGGCTGACCAATGCCCCGCCATGCATCAGTCCGCTTCCCTGAGCGAAATCGATAAGAAACGGCATGGTCAGAACGGCAGTACCGTCACCCGACGTCACAATTTTCATGTGCAGCAGTCGCCCGAAATGGGCCGGATCGATCCAGGGCCTGGCAGAGATCGAATGCGGACCGGTCAGTGAGGTGCGATCGGATGAACCGCCGCGGTATTTCCGTGTATCTGGAGAGTCTGTTGTCATTCTCGCGGTTCTTTTCATCCGTCATAGATGCCCAACATCAGGATTATCGACAGCACTGTAAGGCCAAGGCTTACGGCAAGCAGGGCCACCGAACGGATAACCCGTGTCGTGTAAGCCGGTTCGATAGAATCGCCGCGGCTGAAGTTGATCCTTTCGACATATATGCTCACAGCACCGAGCACGACACCGACCGAGGCCACACCTAACAACAGCAGATGGTCGCCGTTTCTCAGCGCCCAGTTGGCCAGGATGAGAAAAAAAATCAGCAATATCCAGAAAACATACCGGTAGGCGGATGTCTGGTAAAATTTGCGCAACCTTTCCATTCGTATCCCTCAGCCCTCGATTTATTTTCCGAGGTGCCGGGCTCTCGATGTGCGTCGGCATTATGTGAAGGGGTCTCTCAAATTAAGAAATGATTAACTAATACACTTCGCACGGTCGTGCAAGAGCATTGATGCAGTGTGCGGAATCACAGAAGGCTGCCTGAGGGAGGCGCATATCGGCCGCTTCGGTATCGGAAGAGAAACGGGAGCTGTGGGTTGAGAGGACTAAGGCGGATAGGGCCGCCCAAGATCAGTCAATGGCTTCGAAAACAATTTTATGGTTGACCAGGTTCATGGTTTTTAAACGGCCTTTGATGATTTTCTGATCTCCGTAAATGCTGATCAGACGAAAACCGCTCTGCTCCTCCGGCTCAATGACATCAACTGATTCAAGAATCATTTCCTCTTTACCGTTTTTGTAGAAATACGCATTGGCCTCGCACATCTTTACAATTCCTCTCCTTTTTTCTCTCCACGAAAAAAAAGCCACTGTCTGCGCTGTCCCTTCGATGGGGCTCTCCTGCGCCTTCGTGGCTATGCTATCGGTTCTTCTATTTTTGAATCCGCAAGCCTTCATGGCCCGCCATTGCGATACGGCTTTTTTACAAGAAAAAAATTTCGGTGTCAAGCGCCGGTAAACCCTCTACGCCGGACAGACATCTCACCCCCGAGTAGGACCAAGCACCGGCGGCGGTCAGTGATTCTGTCATACGGCCGTTGTATAGATAAGAGTTGATCGAAACGGCGATCTGCGATACAATTATTTGATTTTGTTGATCTTCGTAGACCCTCAAGATGAAAATGGCAGAGAAACACAGCAGGGCGCACCTTCATGCAAAATAATCACTTGGAAATTTTAGAGATCATTACCAATAAACTCAAAGAGATTGATCTAATTTTTGGGAACGTGTCACTGATGGGCTATCAGATCGGGATTTTTCGGGCCCTCTCGATTTCCATTTTCCTGGTTCTCATTTTGCTGTTTTTACTGAAACGCAAAGGCAAAGGAAGGGCTGCGCCGCAAACGGAACCTCCGCCAGCGATTATCGAAGAGACGATCGAGCCGATTGACGAGGTGAAAGAGATTGACGAGGAGAGCATTGTTGAATTTTTTTTGAATATTTACAAGATACAGTTGGGGGAGACCCATCTGGCCCGGTGCCGCTTTAAATTGCTGGATTCCGTTGTGGTCGATACGCGCAGAACCTATGAATTGGAAGTGTTCCATGAAAAGCAATGGGTGTCGAGGCGCATGAGCGTCGGTCTTGCCGGCGACGATAACGCCAGCCGCAGCAAATGTTTCACCGTGATTTACGACGACCATTTCGTGATTAAGGTCCCCCAGAAACCGATCACTAATTTTGAAAATTATATCACCGCCATCGAATCCGACCGGAAAATCGTCAAGAAGGTTGCCCCACGGGAATGTATCGTGCCGACAGTGGCGGCCGTCCTCAAGATGATCCGTCCATTTTCAGAAAGTAAACAACTGACACCGGAGCAGTTGGAAGAGAAATATCTCGACTGGTTGAGAAAGTATCCCTCTTTTCAGGCTCATCTAAGAATCGGCAATTCGTATGTCTTTGTGATGGATCTTTCACGCTACTTTTTCCTCAGTCACATCATCAATGATTTCCACGACCTGCCTAACAAACTCTACCAGGAGATTGTCGGTTATCCGGATGTAATCTGGGAAAACCACGGTTTCGAAGGGCGCTATGCCGCCGAAAACGATGAACAGCTCGATGCTGTTCGGAAGGTCTATAAGGCATTCGAGGAGCAGTCCCAGATTCTGCTGAACAAAGCCGCTAAACGCAAAATCCCCCGCTACACGCTGCAGGAGTGGTTTCTGATTCACCTGGCCGGCAAACAACTGGAGGAGGGTCATAAAGATCTGACCCCGGACCGGGTCGAAAAAATAAACGCTCTGCTGAAAAAAACCCTTGCAGAAAACAAGGACACCATTGACGACTACCGCCGGACGATTCGGGGGTGCATCCAGTCCGTGACGGTTAGCCAGAGCATGCACCAGATTGCCGGTCTCGCGACAAACTTGCTCGATCTGTTGGCCTGGCTGCGGTCAAAAGGCGTGGCTATGCGGGACCTGAAGCCCGACAATCTTTTGATTGCCGGCGACAAGGCCAGATACCCCGAATTTCTGGACACGAGCGAAAACTATTCGATCGGTCTCATAGATGTTGAGACCGCTGTTGCTTACGGCTCCGATAATAATCGGCAGGTCCCGCAACCGATTTTGGGCGGAACACCCACCTATGCGACACCGGCGCATTTAATGCCGAACGAGATCCTGGCGGCTTGCTTTCAAGATGCCGTTCGCATTCTGTATCTCCAGGACTGGCACGCTGTGGGCGGGATCATCTACGAGATGATCACCGGTGAACGACTGTTCGATCAGACCGGCAAATTGATCATCGGCATCAAAAACTTGCTGTTCAGCAACGCGGGCGAAACCGCGGCCCAGCTTGAGCTGTTAAAAAACGCCAGCCGGATGTTCTGGCACAGCGCCCGGTCAGAAATGTCGAAGAAAACCGGAGAGAAAAAACACATTCTGCAAAGGGTCACCGTCGGCTTGACCGATGATGTTCGAGCGATGTTCCTCAAAGAATTGCAGATGGAAAAGCATTGCATCATGAGGCGTATAAAGGAGACTGTTGCCGGCCAGAGGGTATTTATGAACGAAAAAACCCGCCGAAGCCTTTTGAGTGCATCACGAAAAAAAATAACGCAACTGAAGGTCAAGTGGAACATAGCCCACCCGGGCGGCGGTCAGGGCCTCAGGACTTTGAACGAATTGGAAGCGCTCAAGCGCTCAGCCGAAAAAAATATGCAACTCACGACCCTTCTCGAAGACCCGCTGTCGACCGTATCGGCTTATGAGTTGCTCCGTTTTATGTTCGAGGTCGTTCAAAAGGCCATGTATCGAGAGACATGGGGCGACCCGGTTCCAACCAAAGTCGTGGGTGTCCGGGAAGGGCAGGGGGCGACGACGGTCGAGGCCACCATTTGATTCCTTTAGTGTCCGTCCACGGTTTCCTGAAAAGCACTAATCAGTTTCCGATCCAGAAATGTGCAATTTTCTGCAAGTTCAAGGAAATCGGAAGAATTGCGCGGAGGCGTACTTTTGTACGCCGCACAAGCGATTCATCCGATTGACGCCGACCTGTCCCGAAGCAGGCGGGAAGTTGCGGAAAAGGGCCATTTATGGACGGAAACTATTTGATTGCCCCAGCGATTGCCTCAGCCGTTTTTCCAATAGCGGCCATATCACCGGGAACCAACTCCCACTCGGTCATCGTCAACTTGGGATCGTTCGATTTGCGCGGAATCAGATGAAGGTGGTAGTGCATCACGACCTGGTTTACAGCCCTTCCGTTGAGTTGTAAAAAGGCGATGCCGTCCGGATCTAAGGAAGTTTTCATAGCCCTGGCGATCTTTATAGATGCCTGGTGAATAGCGGCGAGATCCTCCCCATCGATTTCCCAGATGTTTTCGGCATGTCGTTTGGGAATAATCAGTGTGTGTCCGGTATTGATGGGATTGACGTCTGCGAACGACAGAACCCTGTCGTCTTCGAGAATCTTGAAACACGGGATTTCACCCCTGACGATCTTGCAGAAGATACAGCCTTCCATTGAGGTCTCCTTTCAAATCGGGTTGGGTCCATTTTATTGTCTTTTACAGAAAAATAGAATGCAATACGGAAAAGAGGTGGGTGGAGGCGCGTCATTTGCGTGCACCGTGGCGGCCCGAAGCCATGACTGTTTAACATTGAAGGTTATGATTCAAGTTTCTGCAATCATGACATGGGACGAAATCCATTATGGGGTTAAGACCGGTCAGCCGATTTTCGATATGTCGCCGAAGGTCTTGATTTCCATCGGCAGGTCTGAAACCGATATGGCGATTTCAGCCCCGAGTGCGAA
>JBATHN010000849.1:0-3976 GCA_049666885.1 Desulfobacterales bacterium | reverse complement strand
TGCACCTTCTTTAACCTCATCTACGATTCCTTGCAGCCATTGCGTTCCGATTTCGGAAGCCTCCGTGCTCAATCCTTTTATGACGTGCAGGTAATGTTTGCCATTTTGATCGACCTCTTTGCAGACGATCTTCAGGAAACGATCTTTCAGGGCATTGTCTCCTACCCTATTCCGATTTGCCCTAAGAAATGATTCAAGCTCAGGCCACCAGTCATAGAGTCCTTCCGGCACCGGTTTTAATTCTGATCGATTATCTTCAGCCTTCGATTTCTGTTTCACTATTTTATGAATGAGTTCGCCAAGCCGCTCGATCCGCTCATCGACCGCCATTTGCAATTTTTCCTGAAGTGCCTCCAGAAGCGTCTGGGGAAAAACGGTTGACACAAACAGACGCCGCACCTGATCGTACCATTGCCCAAGGGCAGCAAGATTGGCGATATAGACGATGTTGTTGGTCAATATCCTTTTTGAATTATGATAGCGGACCGCAGTGAAGGGTACATTGCCGCTTCTGCCACCACCACCAAATATCAGGCGGTTGGGGCGCAGCTCGTCCTTGCGATTGATGGTGCCGGCGGCAATCACGGTGCCGTATTCCAATCGGCAAGGACCGACCAATCCCCCCTGGCCTCCGAGAAAAATCGGAGCCTGTTTCAACATCACGCCCCGGGGAACGTCGCCGATAAGCGAAGCGGTTGCCTTGTCCTGGTTGGGGGTAAAGTTAAAGTGGATATAGGAACTGCCGACCTCGCTGTGGTTTTTGCGATCGGTGCCGCCGGCCATGAAGCAATCACAGAAATTGATCAAACTGCCCAGGGTGACGAACGGAAACAAAATGGTTTGCTTCAACCCGACGGTGTGGGCAATGCTCGACTCCTCTTCGAGGATGGTGCCTCTTCGGACATGCGAACCGGAACCGGCAGACACCCCGTCTAACATTACCGCATCCTGAAAAAAGCCTCCGCTCAAGTTGACATTGGGTCCGATCTGGCAGTCGACCACCGTAACCGGTCCCTCAGCACCTAAATGGGTGCCCCGTAATATGAGGGAGGACTTACCGAAAATCCTGCACCCGGCATAGATCACCACGTTGTCACCAGATATACGATCAAGATCGACATCATCGCCGATTTCGACCGATTCCGGGGCGGCAATCCGCACGCCCTTGTCGATCAATTTTTGGGCAAGTTCCTTATTTGTTTGTACCATTTTTGTATGACATCCATCCTTGATGCTATGCTGGAAGAGGTCCGTAAACGGTAAGAAGAATGGCAGGATTTTTCGACCGCCTAAGAATCTCGCAAATCGATCGGGCTTGATGGCAATATTGGATTGGTATCAGGGGATACCCCGACCTATCCTGGTTTGTGCCAATTCAAGACCCTGAGGTCATCAAATGATTTGAAATCATGCGTGTTCCGCGTTACAAGGGTCATCCCATTTACCCAGGCGACGGCCGCGATCTGGCCGTCTACGAAGGATGGTGCCTTACCCTGCGTGTATAGTTTTGCGCGCTGTTCTGCGTGCCACTCTGCCGCTCGGTCATCATATGGAAAAATATCCATACTCTTCAGTACGACATCCTCGAGATAAGTTGCGATCATTTCACGCTTGCGGGACAGCGGAAGGCGCAGGCATCCAAAAAGCAGTTCATGCCACACCGGAGCGGCTGTCGCAATGTCATCCTGATGTCTTTTGAGCATGGCCATCACTTTTCGGTTTGGTTCCAGCTTTAAGGGTTCAGACAAAATGTTCGTGTCAAGCAGGTATTTCATCGCCCAAACTCAATTTCCCGTCCGGAAGAAGGGTCCCTTAGGTTTTCAAAATCACCACTGTCGCTGAAAATGCGCTCTGTCGTCAGTTGATTTCGAAGCGACATCAATGCATGCCAGTATCCCTCTCGTTTTCGGCTTAACCTTGTATAATCCTTGATAGACAACAAAACAGCCACTGGCTTGCCATAACGAGTCAGCTTAACAGTTTGCCCGGTTTCCACGTAATGGATGAGTGAGGGCAGTTTGTTTTTGGCATCGACTATCGTATACTGATTTTCCATAATTCTCCCCTGCTTTCGACAAGTTTTACTTGTCTGCATAATAGCTATATTTATGGCTATTTGTCAAGATGTGGAATCTCGGATCGACGTCGTTTCAGTTCTCGACCGCATGCGACAAATGGGAAACCTTAGCCGCCACTGGGCAAATCAGATCTGTTTATGACTGTTGCATGCTTTTTTGCAATTTCAGGTGCGCGTTAAATTGACTTCGTTAAGATAATAGTTGTAATTACTTCGGGTATTTACTATAAAATTTTTCATGAAACGCACCCGGCAGAAAGAACCATAACCAAAGGAGAAAATCGTATGCCACCCCTCAGACGGCGCTCGCCGGCGTCGGCGGACGCTTTATGTCCTTTGTGAAGAGTTTCAGCCACCATTTCCGCTCCTACCGCCACGATGTTACGGAAAAGGCGCGGCAGTACGCCAGCGGTCTTATGCAGGCGGGGGCGCGTAAAAACATGGACCGGATGGCAGAAGTTATCCCGGATTCCAAGTCCCGCAATCTCCAGCAATTTCTGACCCACAGCAAATGGGATGCGCGCAGTGTTATCGATCATGTTGCTCGTGATGCCAACCAGTGTCTGGGTGACGAGCAGCGGGCCGGTTTTTTGATAGATGAGAGCGGCTTTGCCAAGCAGGGGCCGATGTCGGCCGGAGTCTCCCGGCAATGGCTTGGCCGTCTGGGCAAAGTCGACAACGGCCAGGTGGCAGTGTTCGGGGTGCTTTCCAGGGACCGCTTTGCAATCCCGGTTGATGTCAAGTTGTACCTTCCCAAAAAGTGGACCGAGGATCCGAAGCGCTGCGAAAAAGCGGGGGTCCCGGAAGCCGAGAGAATCTTTCGCACCAAAGAGCAGCTTGCCCTTGAGATTGTTTCCCACGCTCGGCAAAACGGTCTTCGGTACGGCTGGGTCGGGGCGGATGCCGGCTATGGGAAAGGCCCCGGGTTTTGCCTTGCACTGGACCAAATGGGCGAGCGTTTTGTGGTGGATCTTCATTCGGATTTTCCCGTATACCTTGAAGACCCCAAGCCCTATCTTCCTGAGAAGACAAGCCGGAAAGGCCCGAAATTCACCCGCTACCGGACCGATGCGAGCAGCATTGAGGTTAAGGCGGCTGTAGAAGGCCTGAAGCTTTGCGAGCAGCCCGTACTCAAGCTTCGCGATACCACTCGCGGGCCGCTTAAGGTAAGGGCTCTGCGCTTTCCTGTTTATGTATGGAACGGGGAATCCAACCAGGCCTGCCGCTTCTTTGTTCTGGCGACCCAGACTCTGGGGCCTAAAGCTGAGACCAAGATATCGCTTTCCAATGCGCCCGAGACGATGGAGCTTAAAGCCTTGGCCTGGATGCAGCTTCAACGCTACTGGGTGGAGAGGGCGTTTGAGGATGCCAAAAGCGAATGCGGCATGGCCGACTACCAGGTGCGCAAGTGGAGCGCATGGCACCATCATATGGCACTTGTCATGATGGCGATGCTCTTTATGCTCACTGAACGGATTCGCCACGAGGACACCTATCCACTGCTATCGTGCTCGGATATTGAAGAACTTCTGTCTCGTTTTCTTCCCCGGCGTGATGTGACAAAACAAGAAGTCATTCGCCAGCTTGAGGACCGTCACAGAAAACGACTCGCTGCAATACAGTCTCACGCACGAAATAGCGAACTGCGAACATGACCACAGAGGCGGCGAGGCTAAAGTTACAAAGTCATATTAATTCATATGTCTGGAATGATCATATGGCTGATAATCGGCAACAATCTCTTTTAGCGTTGCTTTGATCTTTTCCGCGTTCTGTTCCACCGCCAATTGGGCCAGTTTATCGATCTTACCATTAATCCGGGTCAGGCTGCACACCTCGCCGCGAAGGGTCATGATTTTTTTATGACTGGTTGGGACAATTCCCTCCCCTTCCGTAATG
>JBATHN010000848.1:0-3190 GCA_049666885.1 Desulfobacterales bacterium | reverse complement strand
ATGTACGCCCAGGTGGTTTACTGCCTGGACCGGGTGCCGGCGGTCGTCAAGTCAAAGCCGGAACTCGCCAAGGTCGAACCGTTCAAGACCGTCCTGTCAGGCAACCGCGAAGCGATCGCCAAGCTCTCGATGGACGACCTTTTCAAGATCCTCGCCGCCACGCTCACCGGCATGAGCGTCGAGGAGTTCAGAGCCGAGGCAAAGAAGTGGCTCGACACTGCCAGGCACCCGCGCTGGAAGCGACTCCACACCGAACTCACCTACCTGCCCATGCAGGAGCTGCTGAAATACCTGCGCGCCAATGGCTACAAGACCTGGATCGTCACCGGAGGCGGTCAGGACTTCGTGCGGATTTACTCCGAGCAGGTGTACGGCATTCCGCCCGAGCAGGTGGTCGGCACCGCCGCCGGCACGAAGTACGGATATGACAAGGACGGAAAACCGTTTCTCACCAAGGAGCCGAAGCTGCTCCTGAACGACAACGACGCCGGCAAGCCCGAGGGCATCCACCTGATGATCGGGCGTCGTCCCTATGCAGCATTCGGCAACTCGACCGGCGACCGTCAGATGCTGGAGTACACGAAGGCCGGTGACGGAGCGCGGCTCGCAATGCTTTTGCTGCACGACGATTCCGAGCGCGAGTATGCGTACGGGCCGGCCCAGGGGCTGCCCGATACAAAGGTCGGTGCCTTCCCCCAGGCGCTTTACGACGAGGCGAAGAAGCAGGGCTGGGTCGTTATCAGTATGAAGAAAGATTGGGCGCGTATTTTTGCGTTTGATAATTAGTGCCCATCCATCTGTTGTTTAATTATTTCATAATAATCATCTTCTCAGTTATTGGTTAACTTCTGGAACTGTCAAACTTTGGGAGTCTCCCCAGAGAAGCTGGGGATTTATCGATGATTATTATAGATTAATCGATGATTATTATAAAGGAGAGGATAATGAAAAGGCGATGGTGGCAAACAAGGCTTGTCCTGTATGCGGGCATGGTGATGTTGATAATGGGTTTGGGTGCGACGGGTTTCGCGGCGTCAGCCCTTGCGGCGGATAAACCCAACATCCTGGTCATCTTCGGTGACGATGTCGGCATGTGGAACGTCGGCGCCTACACCCACGGCATGATGGGCCGCACGCCCAACATCGACCGGATTGCCAAGGAGGGCATGCTCTTTACGGACCATTACGCCCAGCCGAGTTGCACGGCCGGACGCGCGGCGTTTATCACCGGACAGATGCCGATTCGCACGGGGATGACGACTATTGGCATCCCCGGCTCGACACTGGGGCTCCAGAAGGAGGACCCCACCCTGGCCGAAGTGTTGAAGCCCCTCGGGTACACCGCCGGTCAGTTCGGCAAGAACCATCTCGGCGACCGCAACGAGTTTCTGCCGACGGTGCACGGATTTGACGAGTTCTACGGCAATCTCTATCACCTCAATGCCGAGGAGGAGCCCGAGCAGCTCGACTACCCCGGCGTGAAGAACCCGGCCTTCAAAGAAAAGTTCGGGCCGCGCGGCGTGCTGCACTGCTGGGCGACCGACAAAGACGACCCGGCCGAAGATCCCAAATTCGGCCGGATGGGCAAGCAGCGCTGCGAGAATACCGGGCCGCTCACCCGCGAGCGCATGAAGACCGTGGACGCCGAGTTCCTGAAAGCCACCGAGAATTTCATCGATCGCAGCGTCAAGGACGACAAGCCCTTTTTCGTCTGGTTCAACCCCACCCGGATGCACATCTGGACGCACGTTCCCCAGGAATACATCCAGAAGGCCGTGGACGAAGGTCGCCCCGAAATCGATGTCTACCGGGCCGGCATGATCCAGCACGATGAACAGGTCGGTCAGCTTTTGAAGAAACTGGACGACCTCGGGATTGCCGACAACACCATCGTGGTCTATTCCACCGACAACGGTTATGAGCTGCTGTTCTGGCCGGATGGCGGTTACTCGCCGTTCCGGGGCGAAAAGGGCACCACCTGGGAGGGCGGTGTGCGTGTACCGTTGGTTGTGCGCTGGCCGGGCAAGATCCCCGCCGGCAGTTCATCAAACGGTATACAGAGTCACGAGGACCTCTATGTGACGCTTGCCGCCGCCGCCGGCGCAGCAGAAATCAAGGAGGAGCTGCTCAAGGGCAAGAAGATCGGTGGGATGACCTACAAGGTGCACCTCGACGGATACAACAACCTGGATCTCTGGACCGGCAAGACCGAGAAGTCGGCCCGCAACAGCTACTATTACTATGACGAGTCGGATCTGACCGGCGTGCGGGTCGGCGACTGGAAGATGTCCTTCGCGGTCAAGGAAGAAGGCCTCTGGTGGGACCCACTGGTCTACCCGCGGGTGCCCTACCTGTTTAATCTGCGCATGGACCCCATGGAACTTTTCGATCCGCATTCGCCCGAATGGGGCTACATGGGTCGCAAGCTCTTCGCCGAGAAGTTGTGGACCTTAATCCCGGCCCAGGGGATTATCGCCGAGCACATCAAAAGCTTGCAGGAGTGGCCGCCGAGACAGCGCGCAGAGTCTCTGAGCATGCAAAAGTCCATGGAGACCGTGATGCAGGCCATCGAGAGATCACCGGGCGGAATGCAGTAGCCGGGGCGGCAGGGTTATGGGAATATTCAGGCATTTATTCCGATAGGCCGTTTTATAAAATCCCCTTGACCCCCTTTAACAAAGAGGGGTAAGGGGATTTTATACTAACGCTCAATCCTTCCAATCGGATCAGATTTATGACAAGGGAGTTGATAAATAGATACGTAAATACCGCAGTACATTTAAATTAATAAGGAGGGTTATCGTTATGAAAGATCGAATGACTTGGTTAAAATCTATCGCGGTCATCATGGTTTTGGGCATCGCGCTTGCCGGATGTGCGGCGATGGAAAAGAGTGATGCAACCGATACGGAACAATTGTTGGCAGCCGCGGGGTTCATTATGAAGCCGGCAGATACCCCCGAGAAACTTGCCCATTTAAACACCCTGACCCAGCTGAAGGTTGTTCCCCATGATCGCAATGGCAAAGTGTATTACGTTTATGCGGACGTAAAATTTTGCAAATGCCTATACGCGGGCAACCAGGAGGCCTATCAGCGCTACGAGAACCTGACAGTAAAACAAAATATTGCGGAAATGAACGAAGACGCGTCGATGAATTGGGGCATGTGGGGTCCGTGGGGGATGGGGT
>JBATHN010000847.1:0-1915 GCA_049666885.1 Desulfobacterales bacterium | reverse complement strand
GATTGGAGCGTTTTCCTCGTTTTTTTTCATTGCGCCGCCGGTCTCATAGCATAGAAGATTTCCAGAATTTCTCACAAATACGGCAAAAAGTGCGGATGGACACGAGGTGAGAATAACCTGATAGAATTATCTAACCGATTTCCATTAGTATCAATTCGTCCGGCCGTCAAGTCCACTCTATCCGAGCCTTCATCGCCCGCGCAAGATAGATGCCGTGGTGTTAAGATCAGAACGAGGCCCCCCTGAAGCAAAGCCGCCCAGCGGATTATACATCGCTTGCCGTCTGATGGGTTGATTTTTATGCTAACCCTTGACCCCCCGAAACCTTAGCCCAGATCCATCGCCGTGTATGTATTTTTTTTATATTAGGTATAATTTTACCGCTCTTATTTTTTCTGATAAACAATCAACTTGCCCAATAGTCAATGACTTGCTACTGTAACTATGCATTGCAATTCTGGCATCTTCTTTTTAGTGTCTATACAATGAAAAAAAAATTCAAAATATTGTTGATCGACGACAACAAGGAGATTCTGGCCGGCCTCCTGAACTTCTTGAGTAGGAAGGGGTACAAAGTCGTGACGGCTCCAGACGGTCTGGAGGGTATGAAAATCATTGAAGCCGATGGCAAAGGTTTCGATTTGGTTATTACAGACGTGGTCATGCCCTATGTCAGCGGTATCGGTATTATTGCCCTCATAAAGCAACAAAAACCTGACATGCCGGTGATCGCAATAACCGGTATGGGTGAACATCCTGAAAAGTTGGCAAGAGAAGCCAACGCAGATGTTGTTCTGGTAAAGCCGTTCGAATTGAAGGATCTCCGGAAGCGTATCGAAGACCTGCTCTCCAGATAGGCTAGTGCCCATCCACGGTTCCATTAAGGTCACTGATTAGTTTTCGATCCAGAAATCGCCATTTTCTGCAAGTTCAAGGAAATCTGCGGCATTGCGCGGAGGCGTACTCGTGGTCGGGATAGAATTGGAGCGCGCACAAACTTAGGCAGAGAGTGACCGACATGTACTCTTTCGATACGTACAGCGGGATCCTATTTCCGCCATATTCCACGTTTCTCCAAGCCTCCCTACGATCCCGGACGGTCGGATTTCCCGAGTCCGGTTCTGACCTTGGCTTGTACTCTCACAGCCTTTCCAAAGAAAGTGAGGCTTAAATGCTGACCCATATCCACCCCTCCCTCCTTTGGTTTACCTGTGTGGATAGAACCAAATTTAATGGTATAGTTCACGCTGGCTCCGCGTCCAGCACTATCCATCTGACCTGCAGCACGTGTTAATTGTTGACAAGAAATAGGATTTATGAGTTAATTACTATATTTATCCATGATGCATTCTATATGATATCGGCATATTACTAAATTTGGAACCTTATGTAACCATCGTTCCAATTTTGTGCCGAATCAAAGCACTTTCCGCCGACAGATTTGGAGCGTCAATTTGGCCAAGAAGAACGAAATTTCCTCAACTGAAAAACTTCTTGACTTGATTCGTAACCAAGGTGACACACCAGATAGGATCGAAACACCGGCCTCCCAATCGATCTCGACGCGCATCAGCAGCGGTCTGAAAAATACCGTATCCCTCAAAAAAGCGACCACCGTCGGGGTCGATATCGGCTACGACGACTTGAAATTGGTCAAAGTCAACAACATCTCTCATCAAAAGCACGAATTAATCGATTACCTCCGTGTGCCTTTCGAACCCGACCTGCATCCCGGTCATCCCGATTTTGCCAAATTCCTACGAAAGAATCTGAGCCGCTTTTGCGGATCATCCAAAAACCTGGAGTTCTGGAGTTGTATTTCATCTGCACGTGTCGAACTGCGTTATCTGAAGATACCGAAGGTCGCCCAAAAGCAACTGGGCAATGCGGTCTACTGGTCCCACAAAAAGGTTGC
>JBATHN010000846.1:0-3519 GCA_049666885.1 Desulfobacterales bacterium | reverse complement strand
CGGTACATGTGGGAAATCACTCCCTGGGGCAGGTTGTAGGCCTGGATCCTGTTCTCAATGGCCATTTTCTGTAATTTTGGCACCAGCCCCCAATGACCGCCGATCACCTTTCGCACGAGACCGTCGTGACCGAAATGGTTCAACCCACGCTCGGCCCCGTCTCCCTGACCGGCGGCGTACACAAGGGTCAGGTCACGAGGCCGTTTGTGCTGCAGATAAAAGCGTTCAAGGGCCACGGCGATTTCCTCCGGAAAACCGGTCCCGACGAAACCGCCGGTGGCGACCGTGTCGCCGGCCCGAATGACGCGAACAGCTTCTTCGGGGGAAACAATTTTTCCTTTCTTTGCTTTTTGCGGCGTTAGAGAGGAAAGGACTGGATGGGTATGGTTTTGCTGTTTGGTCTCATTCATTGTTGCCTCCTTTTTGTTTCCCTATACAACAGCGTTCGACGAAACGCCATGCGCTCCGTGAATTCGTCTACCGGGCGGCGAGCGTAAAACAGGGCAATTTTTTCATGAGATCCTGAATCAACAGCGCACAATTACCAATTAGGCTTGTGAATCCAACCAAAGATCGTCCGGAACACCAGCACGAAAATTCAGATACCGGGCTGCCACGAACAGGTAATCCGACAGCCGGTTAAGGTAGACGAGCGCCCACTTCAACACCTTTGGCGGCTTACCCACGGAGACCTGCACCGAGAGTCGGACCACGTGCCGTTCGGCCCGCCTGCAGACGCTCCTGGCCATTTGAGCGTGAACCGCGGCTGGATGGCCAAATGGCAGCAGAAAGTTCTCCAATACCGGAAGAATTTCTTGAATTCGGTCGATTGCCGTCTCCAATGTCCGGGCATCGGCTTCACCCACACCGGAGTATCTTTCCGCTTCGGGAGAATCGCGCCAGGTGGCTATCTGTGCTCCCAGTTTTAATAAATTTGATTGGATGTCCCGAATTTCACGACCCACCTCCTCATCTCCCTGGCGTATCGACATCCGAACAATCCCTAAAGCAGACGTGAGTTCGTCGATATCGCCTAAGGCCTCAATTCGTTCATGGCTCTTGGATATGCGTTCGCCGCTCAATAGCCCGGCCGTCCCGTTGTCTCCGCGCCCGGTGTAAATTTTCATCGATTTTCTCCTTCGAATCCTTCTGCGTCCATCACTGTATTGCTATTTTGGCTTTTTTGCAGAATTTGAGGACAAAATAAAGTCTTAAGTCGTCAATAGTGTCGAAGTGGCAGTTGACAAATTTTTGTTACCATATAAATGTATACTTATATGGTTATAAAGTTGCCTTTTCCCCAGGGAGGTTCTTTTTGTCTAAATCGCCGCTATGCGTCTGTACGCACACAGACAACCTTCGTTCGCCGGCTTTCATGGCCAAAAGTCTCGGTGACGAAAACCGGTTGAAAATTCTGCTGTTGCTCAGTGACGGGAAAAAGTCGGTCTCCAGTATCGTTGAAGCGCTCGAATTGTCACAACCGCTGGTATCGCACCACCTCAAGGAGCTGCGGCGCGCCCTGCTGGTCAATGTCGAACGCAAGGGTCCCTTTGTCTACTATGAGCTGGCCGATCCAGAAATACTGTCAATCATAACCGATTTGAATACCGTTGCACTGAAACTGCTGAAAAACCGTCAGACATTCTAATTTGATGGAGACCACATTGAATATGACCTCGATAGACAACATCATCGATCAGCTGGAACCGGACGAAGCGATGGCAAAATTAACGACCGCCGTCAAGAAGTTGTTTCCTTACGTGACTGAAAAGAGTCGTCTCGATTTTTTGTATGCGTTTACCGGTGAGGCACACCAGGAATCCCTACCGGGCCTGGTGCATCGCTGACTGGCCACCTGTATGGACGAAGGTGTCGATCCAAAGCAGATGTGCCAAAGCCTGGTCAACAAAGTTGCCAGATCCGAACAATTGGCGACCGTGGCAGAACCGGAGATTCTCATCCTGTTCGAGGACTGGTTGGAAGAGCTGGAAAAGGAAGTCATCGAAAAGGTGACGACTGCCAATATCATGACGGCCGACGCCTTGGCCGAAGCGACCGGCCTTTCTCGGGCCGGCGCGACCTTTTTACTGACCAAGCTGAGCCGGGAGGGTAAAATCAAATGAAGCGCCATACCCTGTGGCTGCCCGTGCTCGCTTTGACAACAACCATCCTGATGCTCGCATACGCCGCACGCAAACCGGAACCGTCGCGGGCGACCGTGGAAAATGTCCGGACCGAAGCCCGTAGCGGCGGCTACCGGTTGATCACCACCGAAGAGCTGTGGGGTTGGCTCCAATCCAAAACAAATAACCTCCTGCTTGTGGACACTCGCCAGGAATGGGAATATCGCACCGGCCACATCAGGGGTGCCGTCAATTTCCCGATGGAACCCACCTGGTTGTCGCGCTGGCGTAAAAAGGGCGCTCTGGCACAGTTGATGGGGACGGACAAGAACCGTACCATCGTTTTCTACTGAGCCGGTCTGGCCTGAGTCCGCAGCGACTCGGCGGCCCGGGTGGCTGTCCAACTGGGTTATCAAAAAGTGTATCGCGACCCACTTGGCTATCCGCAATGGTTGGATAACGGATTACCAGTAGAAAAATCCACTAACAATGTCCATCCGGTTCGATCGCCACCCAGCTCCACGCGGCGAACACTCGAGGGCTGGGGACTGCTGTGGACTCTGCTGGGTGTTTTTGCGGGCGGAATGGCATTGAACCTGACCCCTTGCGTCTATCCGATCATCCCGGCGACCATTTCCTATTTCGCCGGGCAGAGCGACCGTCGGCAATCGCGTCTGTTCGCCCACGGGGCCTGCTATGTAATCGGGCTGGCTGTGACCAATTCACTATTGGGTGTCACCGCCGCGTTGACCGGTGGGTTGATGGGGTCATTGCTTCAGAATCCTGTCGTCCTGATGGCTATTGCGACCGTGTTGGTGCTATTTGCCGCTAGCCTGTTCGGTTTTTGGGAAATGCGGTTGCCGTTTGCCATGACCCAGATCGCCTCACGAAGTTACGCCGGATACTTCGGCAGTCTGTTTATGGGCCTGACCATGGGGATTGTGGCCGCACCCTGCATCGGACCTTTTGTAGTGGGGCTGTTGACCTGGGTGGCCGGGTTTGGAAGCGCCTGGCTGGGCTTTGTTGTTTTTTTTACGCTGAGCCTCGGCCTGGGATTACCCCTGTTTGTGTTGGCGCTCTTTTCAGGTCAGCTCCAGAGACTGCCCCGCAGCGGGGAGTGGATGCTCTGGGTGCGAAAATTGATGGGGTGGGTTCTGGTGGGCATGGCCGCCTACTATCTTCGGGCATTGCTGTCTCAAAACGCGTATACATTTCTGCTGGCATTTGTCGCCCTTGCAGCCGGACTTCATTTGGGATGGATGGCCAATGTCCAAGACCAATCCAACAGATTCAAGTGGATACGGGCTGTCGCCGGCACAGCCGGGCTCGTGCTGGCCACTTTGCTCATCGGGAACTGGGTACTTCAAGGACCCGGGGTTACGTGGCAGCCCTATTC
>JBATHN010000845.1:0-4267 GCA_049666885.1 Desulfobacterales bacterium | reverse complement strand
ATCGAAGAGAAGGCCTTCGGCAATATGCAGAAGATCGGCAAGAAAAGCAAATACGTGGGGTGCCTCGATAAGGCCGAAGCGCCCTCCGGGTCGGGTCTATGGTTCATGGACACCAGTTCGGCCGCGGCGGAAGCCGTGACCCTTTGGGCGGCGGCCGGTTTTGTGGCCCATTTCTTCCCCACCGGACAGGGCAACATCATCGGCAACCCCATCGAACCGGTCATCAAGCTTTCGGCGAATCCTCTAACTTGCGCGACGATGAAGGAGCACCTCGATTATGACTGCTCCGCTATCCTAAGAGGTGAACTGACCCTGGATCAATCGGGTGACGGTCTTTTGGAAATACTGAAGCGCACCTGCAATGGCCGCCTGACCGCCCAGGAGTTGTTGGGTCATGAAGAGTTCGTCCTGACCAAGCTTTACGAGAGCGCCTAAATCAGTCAACCGCAGCGGAAACATTAAAAAGTAAAGATCTTCATTCCGGCTCCGGGTTCCGGGGTCGGAATGGATCCGGATAAAAGCAGTATAATAATATCTTTGTACGGCAAGAGAAGGACAGTAACGCCTTATCGAGAGAGTTCGTGAGAAATCGTTTAGTCAATATGCTTAACGTGGAGGTAAAATGCCATGGTGGCAGAACAAAACAACAAGTCAAACGGCAAGGAAGGAAAAGGTGCCCTGATTACCTTTTTTCTTCTTTTCGCCATATACTTTGTCAACGTACTCGTTGGTAAAGCGAAGGTCTCATATGGCCTGAATCTGCCACATTTAGGAAATGTCGCGGAGTTCCTCCTGTTATTCGCTGCTTGCGTTTCATTGATCGTAGCGGCTTTAAAGAGAGAAGCTTCTGAAATGAAATCTTCGAACGAGACAAAAGGAGACGAAAAATGACCCCTGACAAACAAAAGGAATCCGGCCCGAAAATGATAGAGCGGCGTCGCTTCTTGGAATTGACGACCAAATTTGGATTTACGGCTGCAACGGTAGCGCTGTTCAGTGGTGTATTGGGTTCCAAAAAGGCCAGCGCCCAGGTCGCCAAGGAGGAGGAGACACGCCAAAAGACTGCCAAATACACGATGAATCTCGCCACAGCGTATGTACTTACGGCCGACCGCAGCTACCCCATCATGCAGTTGGATATGAAGGAGAATATCCAAAACTGCACCAATTATGAGGTTTACGTCAAACTGGCGCCGGGCGGCCAACTTGGAGCCGGCTCCGCGCTAGTCCAAAAAGTTCAAGCCGGCACGATAGAGGCCGCCCAGCATTCCATTTCCAACTTCGCCCCTTTTGCTCCGGTGACAGATTTAATCAACATTCCCTATTGGGTTGGTACCAATCAAAAGTTCGTCAATCTGGTCACTTCCGACATCTGGCGCAAGGAAGTTCATACCAAGGTGGCCGCATCAGGCTTCAAGGTCCTGTGGTATGTCGTCATCGATCCGCGTGTGGTTGCCACGCGAAAAGGGGTTGCCGGTCCGATCAAGACGCCTGATCAGATGAAAGGGATCAAGTTTCGCGTGCCCGGATCGAGTATCTTGGCCCAGTTCTATCAGTTGTTGGGCGCCAACCCCACCCCCGTGGCCTGGGGCGAAACATCTTCAGCCATCAAGCAGGGGGTGGCGGATGCTTTGGATCCTTCCGTAGAAGCGCTGTATGTTTTCGGTTTCAAGGACATATTGGACTGGGTGACCTTCAACGGAGCCGTGCCCGACAGTCAGGTTTATTCTTGTAATCTCAAATGGTTTGAAGGGTTACCCAAAAAAATACAGGAAGGCATCGAATTCGCCAGCGAAATCACCATGCAGCAGAATCTGGCCAAAGTGCCGGCTGCTCGCGCCTATGCCATGGCTGAACTGACCGCAGCCGGTGTGAAATTTTATGTGCCCACCGCGGATGAAAGGAAGCAGTGGGTGGAGAAAGCCGGCGCTCAGCGTCCTGAATGGGACAGTTTTAAGAAAGAACTGGCCGGATCTTTGGAAACGTTTGATGCGTTCCTCAAAGCAGCCAATACGATGGGCCGATACTACGTGCACGACGTCAAGGCTTAAGTCTTGATATACGGCGGCGCCGATGTCGAAAAAGGCGCCGCCGGTTCACTAATGAAAATTAGCAGGGAAATAAGGATGTGACGCATGACGGTTCGAAATATCCTCCACAATATTGATGAAAACGGCGAGCGATGGTTGCTGTTGCCGCTTTATGCCCTGATCGTGATAACCATTTTCATGGAAGTGTTCCGGAGATTTGCACTCAGTTACTCTTCGATCTGGGCGGAAGAGGTCGCGCGCTACGCCTTTATTTACGTTTCATGGATCGGCGCATCGGCCGGCATTAAGGCGCGTGCACACATCCGCATCGACGTAATCCTGCCATTCGTCGGCAACCGCACACGGGCCGTTATCATGATCTTGGGCGATCTGATCACCATCGTGCTGGCTGTTCTCGCCTTATGGTGGTCCCTTGAAAGTGTCCTGGTATCCATTAAATTCGGTTCGGTGACCCATGGCCTGCGCATCAGTCTGGCCTGGTTTTTGGCTGCCGTGCCGATCGGGTTCGCCATGATGCTTATACGGCTGATTCAGTCCATCATCCGAGATGTTTCCGACCTCAGGGCCGGTCGACCGATATTCCAGGGTAAGAAACTTTTCGATTAGGAGTCTATAGATGCTTCAACAATACTTGATGCAACAAGAAGACATCATTCTCGGATGGGGCTTCTTTGTTCCGTTGGCGATGATGATCGTCCTGATTTTAATGGCCGCCCGAATTTGGGTTGTCATTGGAATCGGTTCGTTTGCCATGCTTATATTCACGGGCGTCCTTCCGCCTACGCTGCTGGGCGAGGCGTTGTTCGACGGGATCGATTCATTCGCATTGATTGCGGTGCCTTTGTTTATTCTTACCGGAGACATCCTTGTGCGAACCGGTTTGTCCGGTAAGCTGCTGGACGTGGCCGAAGCCACCATGGGCTCAGTTCGATCCGGATTGGGAACGTCCACCGTGCTGGGCTGCGGTTTTTTTGCCTGTATCAGCGGCTCCGATGCCGCCGACGCCGCAGCCATCGGCAGGATAACCATCGACCGCCTGGTGGCCAAAGGCTACCCCAAGCCCTATGCCTGTGCACTGGTGGCAGCGGGAGCATGCACCGGGATTTTAATTCCGCCATCCATATCGTATATCATTATCGG
Organism: Desulfobacterales bacterium; assembly: GCA_049666885.1. Lineage (GTDB taxonomy): Bacteria > Desulfobacterota > Desulfobacteria > Desulfobacterales > SG8-13 > JARFQH01. Next base: position 1,076 of record JBATHN010000845.1, on the reverse strand, counting down.
ACTGGTGCTGGGCATCAGCGCATCAACCCTGTTTCTGGCCGCGGCCATTCCCGGTGTGCTGATCTTACTGTCGGTAATGTTTGCCAATGCTGTGGTCAACCGGGTAAAGGGATACGAAAACAGCACCGTGGGGTTCAATTTTATTCACTGGCGTAAAACGGTATACGCGGGACGCTTTGCGCTTCTCATACCCTTTATCATCTTGGGTGGCATCTACTCGGGCATCTTTACCCCCACCGAAAGTGCGGCCGTGGCGGCCCTCACCGCAATAATAATCGGCTTTTTTCAGCGAACGTTGAAGATCAGTGATATTCCCAAGATTTTAGAGACGTCCGCAAAAGTAAGCGGTGTAATCGTACCCATCATCGCCATGAGTCTGCCGTTGGCCCAAACCCTGGCCAGCCTGCAGGTTCCTCAGGCGTTCGTGAGCTTCATGACGTCCCTGACGAGCAATCCCTATTTGATCATTCTCATCATGGTCGCCATTTTGATGATTGCCGGCTGCGTCATGGAAACGACACCGAATATTGTTATTCTGGCGCCGTTGCTGCTGCCACTGGCCCAGAAAATAGGTATGAACGATATCCATTTTTGTATATTCATGATCACCTCTTTGGGTATTGGTTTTATTACACCACCAATGGGCTTGAATTTGTTCGTGGTTTCAGGCGTTACCGGGACACCGATTGTATCCATCTCAAGATACGTCTTTCCGTTTGTACTGACCATGCTCGCCATCGCGTTGTTGATAGGCTATGTGCCATGGATTTCACTCTGGTTGATTAATTGATCTGTTGCGGGTGAAAACTAATTTAACTTGGAATGCGCTGCATTTTGCCACAACCGTTTAACGGCCTTTGCGCCTGGGGTTTCACTAAGCTACCCGATCGTGCAGCTTGATTTAAAAGAAAATATTCAAAATACGAGCAACAGAGAGATGCCCAGTAACGCTTGTGTTGGTGATGGATCGTGGAGGAAGTATAGAAAAACAAGGAATGACGTCTCCCTTCCTATAGAAGGTTCTTATATAAACCTATAAAAGGTTCTTATATAAACCTAAATTAATTACAATAAGG
>JBATHN010000844.1:0-1528 GCA_049666885.1 Desulfobacterales bacterium | reverse complement strand
CCGTGGGCCGGCATCAAGTTCAGCACCTCCGGCAAGGAGATCGGGCAAAACGTGCTCGGTTCCGGCCTGATCGGACAGTATCAAAAGGGAGCGGACGGAACGGTCGGATTGGAAATCGTCTATCCCTTCGATGTTGCCACGACCGACATGATTTACCCGTTTCCCAAATGGTAACAACAGTCACTGGTTCGTCTTTGAGTCTCCCGTCTCTTCCCAACTGATTGCTGCTGGGAAGAGACGGGGTTCTTTATCTTCTGAGGCAGCGCCCTGACAATGGACATTCTTTTCAGCTCCCTGGCAGCCGGGATACTTTTCGGCATGGCTCTGAGTCTGGTGGCTCTCGGTTTGACCATCATCTTCGGGGTCATGGATATCGTGAACTTCGCCCACGGCGAATTCCTCATGATCGGCATGTACACCGGGCTGCTGACGGCCCAGGCCTTCGGCATCGATCCGCTGCTGACCCTTCCGGTGGCCGCTGCCGTCGGTTTTTTGCTCGGCATCGTCTGCTACCTGGGGTTCATCAAAGTTCTGCTGCGCGGACCGATGATCGCCCAGCTCCTGGGGACTTTCGGACTGATGCTTTTTCTGCGCAACCTGGCCCTGCTCATCTTCGGTCCCAATGACCGCGCCTTACATAAGGGTCTCCTGGTCGGCAAGAGCTTTGACGTCGGTCTGGGCATTATCATCCCGGCCACCAAACTGGCGACCGCCGGTCTTTCGCTGGCAGCCTTTGGGGCCGTGTGGTTGCTGATGAACCGCACAAGGGTCGGCAAGGCCCTGACCGCCACCGCGCTCAACCCCCAGGGGGCACGCTATATGGGCATCCCCACGGAACGCATGAACGCCCTGGCCTGGGGGATCGGCGGCGCATCGGTCACCGTCGCCGGCGCGCTGATCGTCAATTTCTGGTCCGTAAACCCGTACATCGGCCTTTTGTTTACCATGCTCGCCTTCGCCATCGTCGCCCTGGGCGGCTTCGGCAGTGTGCCGGGCGCTTTTTTTGCCGGTATCGTCGTCGGCCTGATCACCGAACTCCCCGGATTCTGGGATTTCATGACCTACACCTTTGAATTCGACTGGATGTCCGATATTCCCATGACGTCGTTCAAATACATGTGGGTTTATGTGGCCTATTTCGTTATCATGGTCGTTCGACCGCGGGGGTTGTTCGGATGGAAGCACTGAAGAACGCCGTAGATTTTTCCGACTTTCCACGCTCGGACCTGATCATTGCCATCCTGGTCGGTGCCGCTTTCCTGATTTTTCCCCTCTTTCCGCATTCGGCCTTTGCGATGGCGACCATGATCCAGTTTTTCATATTTTCGCTCTACGGCATGGGCTGGAACACCATCGGCGGCTACGGCGGACAGGTAGACCTCGGCAAGGCCCAGTATGTCGGCATCGGGGCTTATACCACCGCGGTCATGCTCATCCGCTGGGACATCCCTTTCTGGTTCTCGATGCCGATCGGCGTGCTCCTCTCGGTCACCTGGTCGTTTATCATCGGCTATCCCCTCTTCCGTCT
>JBATHN010000843.1:0-14298 GCA_049666885.1 Desulfobacterales bacterium | reverse complement strand
ACGAGGTTTTCGTTGCCCCGGCGCCGGCTGCTCCCGACCCCGGCTCGCTGGCCGGTCAGCGGAAGAAAATTTGGGAGTACGTGACGGCCGTCGGTGACATATCGATCAAAAACATGCAGACCGATTTGCGGACCACGCGGACAACCATCAACGCCATGGTTGAGAGCGGTTATTTGAGCCTCTCGAGCCGACCGGTCTACCGCGACCCTTTCGGCGACGCCGTTTCTCCCGACATTCCTTTGGTCCTTAACAGCGACCAGCACGCGGTCGTGGATGAAGTGACCGATTGTCTGGGGCAAGGATTCGCGGCCTTTCTGCTGGCAGGTGTTACCGGCAGCGGCAAGACCGAGGTCTACTTGCAGCTGGCCGCTGCGGTCATCGGCCAGGGGTACCCGGTCCTGATTCTCATACCCGAGATCGCGCTGATTTCCCAGATCGAGCGTCGATTCAGGGCGCGTTTCGGCGACAGGGTGGCCGTGCTTCACAGCGGTCTGACAGCCGGTCAGCGATACGATCAGTGGCTGCGTATTCGTCGCGGGGAGGTTCAGATCGCTATTGGCGCCCGTTCGGCTGTATTTGCACCTTTCGAGCGTGTGGGCCTGATCGTCGTCGACGAAGAACACGACACTTCCTACAAACAGGAGGGCCGTCTGCGCTACAACGCCTGCGATCTGGCCGTGGTGCGGGCCAAGCTGGATAAAGGCGTTGTGCTGTTGGGATCCGCAACGCCATCGATTCAGTCCTATCATAATGCCTCTCAGAAAAAATATGTCGAATTAACCCTGGCCAAACGTGTTGAAGAGCGGTCGCTGCCGGAGATCGCCGTGGTCGATCTGCGAAAAACCAGAGACCTGCGCGGCAGCGGACGCTTTATCACCGCCGAACTGCACCAGGCCATGACGGACTCCCTGGCGCGCGGTGAACAAGTGCTGCTTTTTCTGAACCGACGCGGTTTTGCCAGTTTTCCGGTCTGTGGTGACTGCGGTGAATCGATCAAGTGTAAAAACTGTGATATTTCACTGACGCTGCACCGGCAGGCCAACGCTTTCAAATGCCATTATTGCGGATTTATGCGGCCGGCAGCGACCGTGTGCGACACGTGCGGATCGGCTCACATCAAAAACCTGGGGTTGGGTACGGAGAAAGTCGAGTCTTCCGTGGCCGAGCTTTTTCCCGCCGCCCGCGTGGCCCGGATGGACCGCGATACCACGACGCGCCGGGGGTCGATCGTGCGCATATTAAAAGAGTTGCGGCACCGGCGAATCGACATTCTGATCGGAACCCAGATGGTGGCCAAAGGGCACGATTTTCCCTTCATCACGCTGGTGGGTATTTTGTGTGCGGATCTTTCCATGAGTTTTCCGGATTTTCGCGCCGGAGAACGAACTTTTCAATTGCTGGCCCAGGTGGCCGGCCGGGCCGGCCGGGGCGATAGACCCGGCAAGGTGATTCTGCAGACGTATAATCCCGAGCACTTCAGCATTCGGGCCGCTCAAAATCAGGATTTCAGGGCCTTTTACCGTCAAGAAATCGTTTTTCGCCGGGCCTTGAAATATCCACCATTTTCAAGGATAATACAGCTCAAAATAGCGGGTCGCGATAAACGGCAAACCGAAACGCTTGCTCGTTCGCTCGGGGAGGCGTGCCGCCGTCTGGGGCAACAGGACGACGTCTTGAGAAAGTCGGTCGAGGTGATGGGGCCGATCGAAGCGGCTTTGGCGCGAATCGCCGGCAAATACCGCTGGCAGATCCTGCTCAAGGGTCAAAGAGCCGGTACGCTTCATCGGTTCGTGTGGCGGGTGATGACGGAAAATCCGGCGCTTTTCAACCGGCGTGGTGTCACTGTCGCTGTTGATGTGGATCCATTTTTCATGATGTGAGCCCCAAAGCATAAATCGCGATGCACATACAAGGAGGTTTTCAATGAGAAATACTGTTTTTTGCATTGCCCTCGGCATCTGGCTCGGTCTGTTTTCCGGCCTGGTGCCGGCCGGCACTTTTGCCGATAGCCCAACTAATGATCGCGTCGAAATCACCAAAACCCGCGACCTTTTTCCGGTGGCGGTATTTCCCGAAACCGAGTACCCGTTCGAAGCTGTGGCTGACGGGATGGAGATCCGGCACGATTTCATCGTTCAAAATACCGGTACGGCGGAACTCGACATCAAGGAGGTCAAAACCGGCTGAGGGTGCACGGCGGTCTCGTACACGAGACAGATCCCTCCCGGTGGCGAGGGAAAGATATCAATCAAAGTCGATACCAACGGCTACGGCGGAAAGGCGCTGCACAAAACCATCCGGGTCATGACCACTGATCCCAAAAAACCCGTGACACAGCTGACCATCAGAGGATCAGTCAAGAATTTTGCGACCATAACGCCCAGCAATGTTCGTCTCTACGGCAAAGCCGGTGAACCCGTCAAGGAAACGGTCCGGATTGTGCCGGAAGACAGCTATCCGTTCAAAATCCTTGAAACAAAGGCTCAAATCGGGCGCGACATCCGCTACCAGCTCACCTCGGAGAAACAGACGCCGGGCGGGCCTTATCTGCTGACAGTGGAAAACTTGAAACAGGAAACGGGCCGCTATTTCGACACCATCTTCCTTGTGACCGACAGCCGCGTCAAACCCAAAATCAGCATCCGAGTCTATGGCAAAATAAGCGGCACTCAAGCCCCGAAAGCGAATTAGTTTCCGTCCATGAATTGGGCACTCAAGAGTGTTTTAAAAAAATCATGGATGGGCACGAATCGAGAACTGACCCGCCGGGTTTCAATGGTGGGGATCTTTTTTCTACCGGCGGAAGGGGACGAAAATATCGATGGCAAAGGAAGTCCGTCAAAAAGAGGTGAAGGCGGTGGTTTTCGACTGCGACGGCGTCATGTTCGACACGGTCAAGGCCAACACGGCTTACTACGATCATATCCTGCGTCATTTCAGCAAGCCCGATATGACACCGGAGCAGTTTGCCTACACTCACATGCACACGGTCGACCAGGCCCTGGCCTACCTTTTTGACGACGCGGCCCAACTGGCGCAGGCCAGGGACTTTCGCAAGCAAATGAGCTATCTGCCTTTCCTGCAATTTATGGAAATAGAACCGGGCTTGAAGCCACTGCTGCGTCATCTGAAACCCCGTTACCACACGGCGGTTGCAACCAACCGCACGGACACCATGAACCGCGTTCTCCGCAATCACGGCCTTGAGGACGCCTTCGACCTCGTGGTGACCGCTCTCGATGTCGCCAATCCCAAACCGCACCCGGATCAACTCAACAAAATTCTCGACCACTTTGCCCTGGCACCCGACCAGATTATTTTCATCGGGGACTCCGAACTGGATGCAGCCGCTGCTAGGGCTGCCGGAGTTGCCTTCGTGGCGTATGCCAACCAGGGGCTATCCGCCGATTTTCACATCGAACGCCTGCGTCAGGTCGAGGATATTTTAAATGGTCACTGATTTCCAAAGCCATTCTGATCCCCGCAATCCGGGCACTGCCACGTGATGCCGTTGCACGACATCCCCCATATGTTTTCCTGCATGCACGCTTGACAGATACGGAACCCGCAGCGGCACCGCCAGCAGAACGGAAACGTTGCCCCGCAGCAGTGGCAAATCGACTCTTTCTCGCGGCGGCGCCGGTAAGCGCTTGTTTTGGCGGCTGACTTTGTCATAATTTTCCGGATTTCCCCAACTTTTATTACCGATACTGATCGTTTTAAAATCCGGTTACCCGGCGTAATCTATCGGGGTCTTATGGTCACCGAGAATTGCTCGTCGCACCCCCCCTGCCTTGTCGTTTGTCGTAATGGGTGGTATGAAAGTATCTTGGGACGATGACCCCTTCAGGGGCAAAACGATTCGCACGGGTACGCCGGTCCGCACTCAAGTCGCAAGCCGCAAACCGGGAGGATTCTCAGAACCATGCAGCCAAAACCAACCCTCTATCTCATCGACGGCAGCGCTTACATCCACCGTGCCTATCACGCCATTCGCGGGTTGTCGAACTCCAAAGGCTTGCCCACAAACGCGGTGTTTGGGTTTACCCGTATGCTGTTGAAGCTCATGCAGGACCGTTCGCCGGTTTACGCCGCAATGCTCTTTGATGCCAAAGGCCCGACATTCCGGCACGACATGTACCGGGACTACAAGGCCAATCGTCCGCCGATGCCCGAGGACCTGGCCATGCAGATTCCCTTCATAAAAGAGGTTACAAAAGGGTTCAATCTGCCGGTCATTGAGAAAACGGGCTATGAGGCCGACGATTTGATCGGCACCCTCGCGCGGCTGGCCGAGGCAGCCGGCTATACTGTGGTGATGGTGACCGGCGACAAAGATTTCGTACAGCTGGTCACCGACAACGCCACTATCTGGGATCCCATGAAGGACGAGGTCATCGACACGTTCGTGGTGCGCCAAAAATTCGATGTGACACCCTCCCAGATGATCGACGTCATGGGACTCAGTGGGGACACTTCCGACAATATTCCCGGCGTACCCGGAATCGGACCGAAGACCGCTTTGGCGTTGATCAAGTCTTACGGCGACATGGATGCCCTGTACCACAACATCGAGCAGATCACTAAGAAAAAACAAAAGGAGAACCTGATCCGCTTTCGTGAGCAGGCTTTCCTGAGTCGTGATCTGGTCAAAATTGATGTGCATGCACCCGTGGCCTTCGAACCGGATCACTTTCGGTTGGCGGGGCCCGATGCCGCAGAACTCTCGCGGTTGTTTCAACAGTTTGAGTTCAATCAACTTCAGCAAACCTTTGCGCGGACCGGACGGCCCCGTAAAAAGGACTACCGGGCGGTGCTGGATCAAGCCGCACTTCTGGAACTGGTGCAGGCACTGCAGGAGGCCGGGACCGTTGCCATCGACACGGAGACGACTTCCCGGGATCCCCTGAAGGCCGAGTTGATCGGGCTCTCGTTTGCCATGCGAAACGACCAGGCATTCTACATCCCCTGCGGTCACACCTGTCAGGACGCATCGGCCCAGCTCGGCTGCGAGGCGGTCCTGCAGACCCTGAAGCCGCTGCTGGAAGATCCGGGCATCAAGAAGATCGGCCAGAACATCAAGTATGATTGGCTCGTGCTCGCCGGTTGCGGCATCGCGCTCGACGGCGTGTTTTTCGACACCATGCTGGCCTCCTACCTGATCAACCCTTCCAAGCGGGCGCACAACCTGGATCAGATTGCCCTCGATTTTCTGGATCACAAGACGACCACCTTTGCCGAGGTCCTCGGCAAGGGCATGACCAGCTTTGCCGAGGTGTCCCTGGAGAAGGCCGTGCCCTACGCGTGTGAAGACGCCGACATCACCTTCATGGCCAAAGAAGTGCTGGAACGCGAGCTTGCCGATATCGGGTTGACCGAATTGTTCCACAAAATCGAAATGCCACTGGTCCCTGTTTTGATGCGTATGGAACAGAGGGGTCTGACCGTTAATCCGGACAAGCTGCGGGAGCTGTCCAAGTCGTTCGAACAGAGGCTCGAACAGCTTGAGAACGCCATCTATGGGCTGGCCGGAGAGCCTTTCAACATCAATTCCTCCCAGCAGATGGGATACATCCTTTTTGAAAAACTCAACCTACCGGTGCAGAAGAAGACCAAAAAGAGGACCGGCTATTCAACCGATGTCAACGTCTTGACCACCCTAGCCCGGTTCCATGAACTTCCGGCCCTGGTGCTCGAACACCGGACTCTCTCGAAGCTGAAAACGACGTATGCCGATGCCCTATTTCAGCTGATCAATCCGCGGACCGGGCGCATCCACACTTCCTTCAATCAGACGGTTACCGCAACCGGGCGCTTGAGCAGCTCCGACCCAAACCTGCAGAATATCCCGGTTCGCACGGAAGAGGGGCGCGAAATCCGCCGTGCCTTTGTCCCCTGTTCCGGCTGGAATCTGCTGTCGGCTGACTACTCCCAGGTCGAGCTGCGCCTTCTGGCGCATGTTTCGGACGACAAGCGCCTGATTCGGGCCTTCAAAGACGGAGAGGACATTCACACGCGCACGGCGGCCGAGGTGTTTCAGGTGGCGACGGATGCGGTGACCCCCGAACTGCGTCGGCAGGCCAAGGCGATCAACTTCGGCATCATTTACGGGATGAGCCCTTTCGGCTTGTCGCGGCAGCTTGATATCAGCCAGAAAATGGCCAAGGTCTACATCGATAACTACTTTGCCCGTTATGAGGGGGTGCATCTTTTTGTGCAACGCACCATCAAAGAGGCAGGTGCCACCATGCGGACCAGCACGCTGCTCGGCCGCATCCGGCTGCTGCCGGACATCAGGAGCCCTAATGCGACCGTTCGTCAGTTTGCAGAGCGGACCGCCGTTAACACCCCTATTCAAGGCTCGGCCGCCGATTTGATTAAAATCGCGATGATTCGGATCGATGCGGCTCTGCGGGAGAAGCAGCATAAAACCGCCATGCTCCTGTCGGTTCACGACGAACTGGTGTTTGAAGTGCCACCCGATGAGCTCGAACCGGTGAAAGAATTGATCCGGTCGATCATGGAAGGCGTCTGGGAACTCAAAGTGCCGCTGAAGGTCAACATGGCATGGGGGGCGAATTGGGCCGAAGTTCATTAGGTGAATAGAAGAAAATACGAGTAGAATAATATTGACGGCATGGAGTGGTACCTGTTAACTCAGGGTTCCCAAGCCGTTGGCCGAAGCGCCTACGAGGGTGTCACGGACCTGACAGACAGCACGATGAGCACGCAAACACTGAGCGATAAAACCCGCGAAGAAATCCGCCGAGGTGTCACCCACTGGATTCCCGGTATGTCGGATGACCAGCCGGTTCAAATCCACACCGATACCAGCGACTTTTTCCGGGTTCAATACAACGATGTGGTCCTTCTCGATGGAAGCCCTTTTCTCGTGCGGCAAAATGCGAGGGAAGGGCGTTTCGGGCTGGATGACGAGGTCAAACACTGGGTCAAACGGGCCATCGACCTGCGCAACTTTGAGATGAAGATCATCAAGCTGGTGTTCTATGAAAAGTTCGTCGCCCGGGTCGGCGATATCGAGTTCGAGTGTTTTCGCAGCCCGAAGAAGGAGGCCCGAATTCTCAAACTCGTCGACACGCATACCAATTTCATGCACGGCGTTGCAGTCGAAGACGAAAAAGGCAACCTGGTGCGGATTCTCGATTATATTTACGGACCGTCCCTTGCCACCTATGTCGAAAATCTGGCCGTTGATCACCACACCTACTTTTACGAAAACTTTCCCGGCATTCTGGAAAACTTCACGGCCTGCATCGAAGGCATCCGTTTCTTGCATGAGAACGGCGAAAAGCACGGCGACATCCGACGGGATCACATCCTTGTGGAGCGACCGAGCGGCCATTATCGCTGGATCGATTTCGACTACAATTACCGCCACCGGGAAAACATCTACGGCTATGATCTTTTCGGGCTGGGCAACGTGCTGATATTCCTGGTCGGCAAGGGCGATGTGAGCCTGCACGATCTCAAATACCGCAACCATCCGGCGCTTTCGCGGTTGCATGAGGAGGACTTGAACATCGTTTTTCACAACCGGGTGGCCAATCTGAAAAAGATCTACCCATACATTCCCGATGGCCTGAACCGGGTATTGCTCCACTTTTCAAAGGGAGCGAATTGGTTTTACGAGCAAACAGAGCAGTTGCTCGAAGACCTGAACACTTTCAGGACGCAACTGTGATTAAGGAGACATTTCACGTCAATTCGGCATTCAGGGAGGGCTACGGTTATGGAACAGCAACACTTCAACCGCAACATCCTGATAGCGGTCGACGAATCGGAAAACGCCAACAGAGCGGTTGACTATGTGGCCAAGCTGTTGGGCGGGATCGAGGGCTTCAACGTCACCTTGCTCCACGTGATACCGGATCCTGAAGAAGACTACTTCCCGAAGCCCGAAGATCGGGAAAACTGGTTGGAGAATTATCGCGGCCGAATTGACGGGCTGCTCGACTCATACCGGAGAATTCTGATTGCGGCCGGTTTCGATGAATCAGCGGTGAGGGTACGATCGACATTGAAATTTTGCCCTTCCATGGCCAAGTGCATCCTCGAGGAAAGGGACCGGCTCGAGCACAGCACGATCGTTGTCGGTCGTCAGGGAATGTCACGCAGTGAAGAATTTCTGTTCGGCAGCGTTTCGAGTAAAATAGTCAATCACGCCCAGAATTGTACGGTGTGGGTGGTCGAATAGCGCTGCCTGATATAGGCTTTAAGATAAGGTTTTGGACTGCGTTATCGGTCGTCGGCGTATTACAATACAGCCTCCTCCCTCTGGCCTTGCCCAAAACTTTATCTTAAAGCCTATAGAAGGCTATTTGGCCGGATTCGGCGGTTCGACGACCTGAGGCTTCTTCCCCTTGACGGTCTTTTCGACCGTGCGGTAAACGCTTTTGAAGGTTTCGCCGAAACCGCTGGGTGAGAGACGGCCGGTTTCAATGAATTTAACCACGATCTCTTTGGTTGCCTTGAGGATCTGTTCGTCGATCGAGGTCATCAATATCTCCCTTTGTTAAGAATCATTAATGATATTGATTCGTTATCAGAAAGAAGAATTACTGTCAAGAATCAGCCCATCCGGTGTCTGCCTTGCAATTGACAACACGCATCGAATCCATTACAAAAGGCCCATTTTTAAATGGCATATTTCGACACAGTCCGGGGTTTAAAGGAGGCTCGTGTAGATGACGGTTCGAGAAAGGTGGGATCGGCGGAAGCGGAGTATGACCTGGTCGTTTTTGGTCCTGCTTCTGATCGTCGCCGGCGGCTGTTCCAAATGGTCGGGTGGCGGGCCGAGCCTGCCGTCTGCGGTGACAGAGCCCGCCAGCGCCTACGACAAACGACTGAAAAAGAAAATCGGCGTCGTTCCTTTTCGGATGGAGAGTATTTTCGGCGACCCCATGGAAAAGGACCTCTTCCAGGACAACCTCCTGCAGGCTATCCAGGAGGAGTGCGCCGACATCCTGTTCATTAAACCCGGGGGCGGAGATTTCCCCGAAGCCCTTGCCAAATTGCCGCTGCTGGCCTCCGGTTCGATCGACAACTTCAGCTTGGCCATGACCGGGCGACGTTTCGGCCTCAATGCCGTGCTGGTGGGCAAGATCACCAGCATCAATGTCGACGAAAAAAACAAAGGGTTTTGGTTTTTAAGGAGCAGCCATTACTACGTACAGGTTGAAGCACTGATCGAGCTCTACGACACGGCCACCGCCACCAAAATATTTGACCGAACGCTGTCGCACAAAATAGAGATTGAGGAAACCGATGTCGAGCTGATCCGCGCCCAAAACCGGATCGACCCCAATTTTATCCAACCGTCTCTGGCCGAGATCATCGATGACGTGAAAGACAACATCTGCAAGACCATCGAACTGCAGGCATGGAAGAGTTACATCGTCGCGGCCGACACCGCTGACATTTTGATGGCGGCCGGCAGCCGATCGAACGTACAGGAGGGGGATATTTTCGAGGTCTACGATAGCCGGCAAGCCATCGAGGGGTACGGCGGTCACCGCTATCTTCCGCCCGGCCCTAAAGTCGGTGAAATCGAGGTGAAAGCGGTGTCCGAAGACACCGCCCGGGCCGTACCGGTTTCAGGCCGCGGATTTCAAGAGGGCCAAGGTCTGCGCTTGAAAGAGTGAACGGCTGGATTCTGTTTTCATCGGTTTCGCAGGCCGGCGATCGCCTGCTGCCGTGTCGTGCCTGATTCTTCAGTAGCGGCGACGTCCTCGCCGACAGTGGCCCAGGTTTCATGTTCAGGTATCGATCTCTTTTCAACTGCTCCACAGAAGGCGTCAATCACTGCAATGGCTTCATTCTCGGCGGTGATCGATTTGATGGCTTCCCTGAAGGCGCCGGCATGTGGGAGGCCCTTGACGAACCAGCCGAGGCGGCTGCGCAACATGCGGCAGGCGCGGCTCTCGCCCCGGTAGCCCACCATCGCCCGGACATACCGGATCATTGTCTCAATCCTCATCGCAAGATCCACCTTCGGTTCCGTCTGCCCGGTCTTCAGCGCCAGATAGCGGCTGAAAATCCAGGGATTGCCGATGGCCGCCCTGCCGATCATGATGGCGTCACACCCCGTATCGGCCTCCATCTGCACCGCATCCCGGGCACAGAGGATATCTCCGTTTCCAATGACCGGGATCGAAACGGCGTCCTTGACAGCCGCGATGATCGACCAGTCGGACTGCCCGCGAAAACCCTGGGTCGCCGTCCGCGGGTGCACGGCAATTGCATCGATACCGCACGCCTCCGCCAGACGGGCAAATTCGACCGCCTGTCGACCACTGGCATCCCAGCCGGAGCGAATTTTGATCGTCAAGGGGATGTCGACGGTCCGACGAACCGTTCGAAAGAGGGTCTCGGCCGTCTTCGGTTGCCGCATCAAGGCGACACCCGACCCGGTCTTTGCGATTTTTTTCACGGCACACCCGCAGTTGATGTCCAGCAGATCCGCCCCCGAAGAGGCGACCATTTGGGCGGCTTCGGCCATGATCGCCGGCTCGGTGCCGAAGATCTGAACGCTCAGGGGCTTTTCTTTCGCCGAACTGTCGAGCATCTTGAGGGTTTTGGCCGATTCGCGCACCAGGGCGTTGGCACTGATCATTTCAGAATAAACCAGTGCGCACCCGGATTGTTTGACCAGCAGGCGGAAGGGCAGGTCGGTAATACCGGCCAGTGGCGCCAGGATTGCGGAGTTTGCCAGATTCAGTGTGCCGATTCGCATGTCAGATCACTCTTTTTGCGGTATCATTTTGGGGCGGCAGTGTGACGCAAGAATCGGGATTCCCAGGCGATGACAGGTCGGCACCGCCGCGTGGATTGGCATAGCAGAACAGGCAGCCGTGGCCGCAAGGCTGATCCCGGTAAGAGCCGATATCGACCGAGACCTGACAGCCGCAGCCTTGCCGCCGGCGCTGGCCCGCGTCTCTTTTCAGGGAAATGCGGCCGCCATAAAGCTCAGTCAGAAGGGTGTTTGGAATACAAGCGCTCGGCCGGATCTTCGTTTCTGCGGGCAGCCTTTGCAGGATGTCTTTCTCACAGCAGGTGGACAGATCGATCTGTAGTGGCCGCAAGCGGGTTTCCAGTTTCAAAAGAATGGCCGCTTTTTCGACCGGCGAGGGGTCGACAAACGAAAACCCCGGAACGGCTGCCAGTCGACGCTGTATCTTGGGATAATGGTCCATGAAGCTTGTTATGCACCGCTTGACCCCTGCGCGATGCGCACTTCGGGCGATGACCGAAAAATCTGCCAGGTTGTCTTCGACCGATCCGCCGGTTTTCCGATAAAAACAGAGCGGATCGAAACGCCAGTTGATCGTTTGCGGCCCGAACCGGCGACTCAGCGCTTCGAGTTGACCCAGGCGGTTTTCCAGCGGCGGGACCCGTGGTTCCAGCAGCGGCGACCCGGAGTTGACCGTGAAGTTGAAAAAGAGGCCGTACCCTCTTCTCCGCAATTCTTCGCCGATCTCCTCCGCGAGAAATCGACCGAAATCCTTGGACCAGAAAACGATAGTGTGAACCGTGTCCGGAGCGGCCGGTACCTGCGCAACCTGTTGGGTGAAGGGATTGGTGACGTAAAAGAACCCGCGATCCAGACTGTTCATGAACCAAGTCAGGTAACATGCCGGAATGTCGGTTCTGCGCGAAGCAGACAGGACGATTTTGGTTTTCGGTGCTATTTTGCTCATTTAAACGATTGGCTGGACGTGATTTTACCGCCCGTCCCGCAGCGGGATTCGAGAAGTGAAGACCGCAGAGAGTCGAATTAACTTTTTTTCAAATCCTTGAGCGATATCACTTTGCCCTCGAGAGGCCGCTTCCGCGCGGTTTTTTCGTCTTTGGGTTCCGACGGCGTTTGGGCTGGCTGCGGCGCTACGATCCGCTCCAACCGGATCCGTTTGCCGTCCATGGTGAATTCATCGCCGTTGATATAGACATCTCTCAATATCCACGTCACCACCTGAAGCGGGAACTGCAGCAGCAGCAACCGGACATGATACCAGTTCGGTTTTGAATCCGGAAGGATCTCCTCGATCCGTGCGTAACTCAAAGGCTGATCTTCAAAATAAATCAGGACGATATCGTTTTCTCCGGTCATAAATGGCGACCTTTCCCGTTGCAGTTGAGTCTGTTGAGTCCCGCCTATATTTGTGCCATATGACACAAATATAGGCGGGATTGAGCCCGTTAGGCCGGTTGAACCGGTTGGTCCTTCGGAACGGGTCGGCGGTTCGCTGGGAGCCGTTTAGCTCAATTAAGTCAGTTGAGTCCGTTGAGCCGATTGAGGCCGCTGGGTCAGTTAGGTCTGCCCAGGTCGGCCGCCCTCAGCCGTTTCAGGCGGTTTCACTCTCCGGTGCAGCCGGCTTCATCAGAACAGCCCGCGAGGTCTTGCCGTCGATCTTGATGGTGATCGGCCGCTCGAGGTTCACGTGCTTCACATGTGCTGTTGCCTCGGCCACCGGCAGCGCCTCGAGCCAGCGCCAGTCGATGAAATCTTTCCCGTTTTCGACCAGGTTGAGATAGCTGATTCCCAGCGAGGTGATGTTGTGAAAAAAGTGAGATCCCTGCGACGGGTCGGCGTTTAGATCTTCGGCTTTTGTCTCGACCATCGCTCCGACGCCCGATATTTCGCTCCAGGTGGCCGGAATTCCCAACCAGCGGTCGGCCGAGCCCCAGCGTCCCGGCCCGACCAGAAGATATTTTCGGTTGGCGGCGACCAGCCGTCCATTGAGAAGACCGATTTCATTGGCGATCGCGACGGTCTGCGAGAGATCGAACGTGTCGGGGCACACGAAGATAATGTCGCTGATGCTGCGGTCCCAGCCGTGGCCCAGGGCCATGCTCGAGTAACAAAACGCGGTGGCCCTATCCGCTTCGGTGATGTCGATCGTGCGGTCGTGCCGACTGATGGCCATCGGACGAATCTGAAGCAACGCGAACTCGCTTTGACCCTCGCCGTTGAACGGCAGGTTGACGGCGAACTCTATTTCCACCGGACAACCCATTCCCCTGCGACCGATTTCGAGGATCTCGGTTAGAATGTCCGGCAGAGGAAACGATTGATACTTCAGGATGCCGGCGAACGTCACGACCGGATACCCCTGAGGGGAGTAGACATCCCGGATGCGGTGATCCTGGGGATTGTAAGTGCTGCACAGATGGCGAACGGCCGGATGATCGCCGGCGGCATCGACCTCGATCTTGACCAGGGTCGCATCATCGGTGAACTTTTGCGGAGTATCGAAATCGTTTGGAAAATGCTGCAGGTTAAGGGCGTAAAAGAAGCGCTGCGAATTTTTCAGGATGTCTTCCACCGTTGAAAATTGGGGCAGCAGCTGCGGGTAGCGGGATGAGAAGCGCAGCGACTTACCGCCTTCCACCACCGTTTTCCCAAGTCCCATGGCGATGTGCGCAATTCCCTCTTCGGGTTTCATGTTGGAGACGGGATAAAAATTGTAAGACTGGGCTACGCCTGAAATCGCCGGGTAATACGTGCTGCCGTTAAGGGAGCCGGTCAAATGTTGAATGATCACCGCCATTTTTTCATCTTCCGTGCGGTGCATCGTACTTTTGGCGTAAGCGCGCGGAGCGGCCATGTACGTGGACGCATAGACCAACTTGATGGCCTGGATGAGTCGCGCCAGCCGCAAACTTAGATCGGGGTGTCGGTTGGGCAGCATGTAGGTGCGGTAGATCCCGGCGAAGGGTTGAAACTGGGCGTCTTCCAGTAGGCTCGATGACCGCACCGCCAGGGGATAGTCGATATTGGAGAGCACCATTTCGAGGTTGCGCCGCAACCATTTAGGTAAACGGGCCGCAAGAAAGCGCTCCGAAATCTCGATATCACTCAGTTCACCGGCCGTTACCTCTTTTAGATTATTCTCGGTCATGAATTCGTCGAAGGCTTCCGTGGAGATGACCAGGGTCTGGGGTACGTGAATGTCGATATCTCCGAATCGTTTCCGGAACGCGCTGTTTTCCTTGAGCTGGATCGACATGAACGCCAATCCGCGGGCCTTGCCGCCGAGCGATCCCTTGCCGATTTTGACGAATTCGGCATCCGGGTCGTAGTGATCGGGATCGAACTGGGCAATGATGCCTTTCTGCCGTCCCTTGCGCCGTTCGGCGACCGAATAGATCAAGAATTTCTTCAGGTGGGCGACGGTGTCAAACTCGGTTGCCCTGACCGGTTTGAGCTTGGTGGCCAGCATGATTTCCGAGCGCGCCATCAGCCAGCTGGAGAAGTGGTTGCGGGAGGCGTGATAGAAG
>JBATHN010000842.1:0-6450 GCA_049666885.1 Desulfobacterales bacterium | reverse complement strand
CGACATGGCTACTTTTGATTTCGACATCGGGGTCATCGGCGGCGGGGCGGCCGGATTGACCGTTGCGGCCGGTGCCGCTCAGCTCGGTGCGAAGACCCTGCTCATCGAAAAGGATAAGGCCCTGGGTGGTGACTGCCTGCACTACGGCTGCGTTCCGAGCAAAACACTGATCAAGAGTGCCCATGTCTATCATCAGATGAAGACCGCGGACCGTTTCGGGCTGCCGCTTGTGGACCTGCCGCCGGTAGACTTTCGCGAGGTCGCCCAAAGGATCAAGTCGGTCATCGACACCATTCAACAGCACGACTCCGAGCAACGATTCTGCAAGCTCGGCGCCAAGGTGGTTTTCGGTGAGCCGCACTTCATCGACGAGCACAGTCTGCGGCTGAACGGCCAAACGTTTGCGGCCAACAACTGGGTCATCGCCACCGGGTCTTCGCCTGTGGTCCCGCCGATTCCCGGTCTGGCCGAGACGCCGCACCTTTCAAACCGTGAGATTTTCTATCTGGATCGCCTGCCGTCTTCCATGATCATTTTGGGCGGAGGGCCGATTGGGGTCGAGATGGGACAAGCGTTCAACCGCCTTGGTACGCGGGTGACGATCGTCGACCGGGCGAATCAGATTCTGGGAAAAGAAGACAGGGACATGGCCGACGCGGTCAAAGGCGTAATGGCCGCTGAAGGGGTCGGCTTTTATCTGGAGGCGTCGATCGAATCCGTCGCGGATCTCGGCCACCGGAAAAGAGTCGCCATAAAGACGGTTGACGGTCAACGTCTCGATCTTGAAGCCGAGTGTATCCTCGTTGCCATGGGGCGCGGGGCTAACGCGGGCGGGCTTGGGCTTGAAAAGATCGGGGTCGAACACGACCGGCGCGGTATCAAGGTCGACCGTCGCCTGAGAACAACCCAGAAGCACATCTATGCCGCCGGAGATGTTGCCGGCGGTTACCAGTACACCCACGCGGCCGGATATGAAGGCGGCATCGTCGTCAGCAACGCTGTTTTTCATCTGCCGCGCAAGACCGATTACACCTATTTGCCCTGGTGCACCTTTACCGACCCACCATTGGGCAGCATCGGGATGAACGAAACAATGGCCCAAAAAGCCGGTATCGACTACTCGTTGTGGACCGAAGAATTCAAGGACAACGATCGCAGCCTGGCAGAGGGTGAACAGGTCGGGAAAATAAAAATGATTCTTGATGACAAGGAAAAGCCGATCGGTGTTCAGATCCTCGGTCCTCATGCGGGTGATTTGCTCGGCGAGTGGGTGGCGATCCTCAATGGGAAAGTGAGGCTGTCCACTCTGGCGGCGGCAGTGCACCCTTACCCGACGATTGGAGAAATCAACAAACGGGTGGCGGGGACTTTTTTCTCTTCCAAGATTTTTTCCGACAAGATCAAAAAGACTCTGAAGTTTTTTTTCAACTTGAAAGGCCGTGCCTGCAACCTGGATGAGTTTACGACCTGAGCGTTTGACCCGAGGCTGGGGCGGAAAGGCAGCTGCACCGCGACTTTAGTTCGAAAATAAGGTGGGCGCCTGCGCCCGGATAACCGATTTCGTGTCGCGGGTGAAACTCGCCGCCAACGGGGTTTAAACCCGGACCGGTCCAGTCTTCATTTAATGAGTTTGGATGCAGCCTGAAGATAGTGCCTTCCAAGCGGCATCGGCATAGGGTCCGGCCTAAGACCCCGTAAGCGACTCAGACAGTCAGCCGCTGTTCTCAATCGCTCATCCGGGCTCCGACGCGTCATTTTAATGCACCGTGGCGGCCAGGGCCATGAGTGTTTAGATTGATATAGTGAAGGCCCGAGCAGCTTAACCGGAAAGTCGATATATGCAAGAAAATGGACAAAAGCCGACCGGCAACCGCAGCAAGGCGATTGTCAAGGCCCTCATCCTGGCAGCGTTTATACTCGGTGCCATTGCTCTGGTTCGCTTCACACCGGTGAAAGGCTACCTGACGACAGAGCAGTTGGGGCGTTTTCTGGACACGGCCGGATTCTGGGCACCGCTGGTTTTTATTCTCATCTACACGGTGGGGGTTTGCTTGTTTGTACCGGGGACCTTTCTGACCGGTCTGGGCGCCGCGATTTTCGGGCCTTACCTGGGGTTCATCTATGTTTGGTTTGGTGCGATGCTGGGTGCCAGCGCGGCTTTTGTCATCGGGCGCACCCTCGGCCGCGAATTCGCCGCTTCTCTGGTCGGCGATCGATTGAAAAAGTATGACGAGGCCATCGAACGCAACGGGTTTGCCACCGTGCTCTACCTGCGGCTGGTCTACTTTCCTTTCACTCCCATGAATTTCGGAATGGGCCTGACGCGTGTGCGATTTTGGGATTATGTCGCCGGGACGGGACTCGGCATTGTCGTCGGAACGTTTATCTTCACCTTTTTCATCGGAACGCTCAAGGAGGTTTGGACGTCCGGAGACTGGGGGCGGCTGATCTCGTTCAAGGTGTTTTTCTCCCTTGCATTATTTGGCTTTTCATTCTTTATTCCAAAAATTATCAAGAAAGTAAGGGGCGAAACCTGATCCGGATCGAATGCACCGTGGTGGCTCAAGAGGCTATGAGCGTTTATTTCGAAAATAGAATCAGACCAGCAAATAGAAACTTGAAACTCGAAACTCAGAACCCGGAACCAATGGTAACTTAAGCGCCATGAGGGTTCAACTGACAAAACTGACCTAACCGACTCAACTGACACAACTACTTTGATACGAAAAAAAGGTAGGCACCTCCGCCCGGATGAACGGTTTCGAAAGACGACTGAAACTCGCCGCCAACGGGGGCCTAAGACCGGACCCGGCCCGTGGATAAAAAATGGACGAATAAATCTCGGCGGGTGTGCCGTCCATTCAGCCTGGTCATGGGGTCCGGCCCAAGGTCCCGTAAGCGCCTCAGACAGTCAGCCGCTGTTCGCAACCGCTCATCCGGGCTCCGGCGCGTCGTTTTCATGCACTGTGGTTGCCCATAGGGCATGAGTGTTTAACTGACAAAACTGACCTAACCGACTCAACTGACACAACTGCTTTAATGCGAAAACAAGGAAGGCGCGTCAATTGATGCATCTTGGTGGGCCAAAGGGCCCTCGAACTACCCGTCAAACCAACGAGGAGTGCTTATGAAACGAGAGGATTTTATGCGACGGATCACGGTTCACGGCCGGCAATACAGCATTGCGGACATCAAACAGCTGCAGGAAAACGGCGTGGCGGATATCGACCGACTGCCGTTTTCCATCCGTATTCTGGTTGAGAATCTGCTGAGAAAACTCGACGGCCGCATCGTGCGGGAGGAAGACCTGCTCAATATCGCCCGCTGGCAGAAAACTTACAGCGCTCCAGTGGAAATCCCCTACCACCCGGCCAGGGTGTTGATGCAGGACTTTACCGGCGTTCCGGCCGTGGTCGATCTGGCCGCCATGCGCGATGCCGTTAAGGAACTGGGGGGGGACCCGGTGAAGATCAACCCCCTGGTGCCGGTGGACTTGATCGTGGACCATTCCGTTCAGCTCGATTACTACGGCAGCAACGGGGCCCTGACCAAGAACGTGGACAGAGAATACGCCCGCAACGGCGAACGGTATGCTCTCCTCAAATGGGCCCAGAAGAGTTTCGACAATTTCAGAGTCGTGCCGCCCAATTCGGGCATCTGTCATCAGGTCAACCTGGAATATCTCGGCCGGGTGGTGGTCACCGAAGGAAATGACGACACGCTTCAGGCCTATCCGGATACTCTGGTGGGAACCGACTCCCACACGACGATGATCGACGGTATCGGGGTCATGGGATGGGGGGTCGGTGGCATCGAGGCCGAAGCGGTCATGCTGGGCCAGCCCTATTATATGTCGATTCCCCAGGTGATCGGTGTGCACATGACCGGCAAGCTCAAACCAGGGGTGACCGCCACCGACCTGGTACTGGTGGTCACCGAGATGCTCAGAAAACACAACGTGGTCGAGAAGTTTGTCGAGTATTTCGGACCGGGAATGAAGAAGTTGACCGTCCCGGATCGCGCCACGATCGCCAACATGACGCCCGAATACGGGGCCACCCTTGGTTTTTTCCCGGTGGACGAGAAAACCATCGACTACTTGAAACTCACCAACCGCAAGGACCAGGCGAAAATTGTCGAGGCTTACACCAAGGCCAACGGGCTATTTTACAGCGGCACGGAAAATCCGGAATACAGCCAAGTATTGGAGTTGGACCTCTCCACCGTCGCACCGTCGGTGGCTGGGCCCGCCCGGCCCCAAGACCGGATCGTGCTGCCAGATTTGAAGGGCGCTTTTGCGGGCGTGCTCGGATGCGAGTACGACCGCGATGCCGATCTGGCGCATCTGTCGCAGTTCCATGATGAGTCCGGTTCGCAGACCATGCGGTCGCCGGTCTGCCATCCGGTCAACTCCAGAGCCTACGAGGTGAATCTCTTCGGCAGACCGGAGAGGTTCGGCGACGGCTGCCTGGCCATTGCGGCGATCACCTCCTGCACCAACACCTCCAACCCGTCCGTTCTTCTGGGGGCCGGCCTTGTGGCCCGCAAAGCCGTGGCACGCGGGTTGAAGGTTCCATCTTATGTCAAGACATCTCTGGCCCCCGGCTCCAAAGTCGTCCTGCGCTACCTGGAAGACGCGGGTCTGATGCCCTATTTCGAGGCCCTCGGGTTTCACCTGGCGGCTTTCGGCTGCACCACCTGCATCGGCAACAGCGGTCCGCTGCACCCCGAAATCGAGCGGATCATCAAGGAGAAAAACCTGACAGTGGCCGCGGTTCTTTCCGGGAATCGGAATTTCGAAGCCCGCATCCATCAGAGCGTGAAGGCCAATTACCTGGCGTCACCCATGCTGGTGGTCGCTTTTGCCCTTGCCGGCCGGATCGATGTGGATCTGACCTTCGAACCGGTGGGACTCGATCCCAACGGGGAGCCGGTCTACCTCGAGGACCTCTGGCCTTCCAAAGAGGAAATCGACGCCCTCATCGACAAACACGTCAAAAAGGCATTTTATGCGGAAGAGTACAGCCTAATTTTCGATGGGGATGACTTTTGGCGTAAGCTCGACACCGCCGAGAGTGAAACCTTCAGGTGGGATGACCGGTCGACTTATATCAAGCGGCCGCCTTATTTCGACAACTTCAAACTCGATCTGTCCGCAACGGTCGACATCAAAGACGCCGCCACCCTGATGCTGCTCGGCGACACCGTGACCACCGACCACATTTCGCCGGCCGGGGCGATTCCGGCCGCCTATCCGGCCGGCCGCTACCTGATCGCCCAAGGGGTCGAGCCGGTCGATTTCAATTCCTACGGCTCGCGCAGGGGCAATCATGAAGTCATGATGCGCGGCACATTCGGGAACATCCGCATCAAAAACAAACTCGTGGCCCCGAAGGAGGGCAGTTACACCGTCAAGTTCCCGGAGAAGGAAGAGATGTTTGTCTACGATGCCGCCAAAAATTACCTTGAAGAGCCGAAACCGCTTGTCGTTCTGGCCGGCAAGGAATACGGGACCGGTTCATCCCGTGACTGGGCGGCCAAGGGGACCACGCTGCTGGGGGTCAAGGCCGTCATCGCCGAATCATTCGAACGGATTCACCGCAGCAACCTGGTCGGTATGGGGGTCCTGCCGCTGATCTTTAAGGACGGTCAAAACGCGGAGAGCCTCGGCCTGACCGGGGAAGAGACCTACACCATCAGCGGGGTGGCCGGGATGACCCCGCGCAAGGTCCTGCGGGTCAAGGCCGTCAAACCGGATGGGACGTCAGTTGACTTCGAGACGATTTCCCGGTTGGATACTGACGTGGATGTCGATTACTTCGAGCACGGCGGTATTCTCCCATTTGTCATCAGAAAACTGATGAAAAGCCGAGGATAGAAAATGACTGTTTGGAAACTGATGAACTTCTTTTCCCGGCCAATTCGGCAGCGGTGTTGCGTGGCAGTCCTACTGCTGTCGCTGGCAGTATCAATTTGTTCGGTATCATCCGCGGCAGCCGAGCCCATAAGCTGGGACGATATCCTGAAGCGGGCCCGTGGGCAGACCGTCGACTGGTTTATGTGGGGGGGATTCCCCAGTACCAACGCCTATGTAAACGGCTTTGTGGCGTCTCGCGTCAGTGAACTCTACGGAGTTAAGTTGCGCCAGGTGCCGGTGACCGATATCGCCGAGGTGATCAGCAAGCTGCTGGTTGAAAAACAGGCCGGAAAAACCACGGGCGGCCAGGCCGACCTGCTCTGGATCAACGGCGAAAATTTTCGCACCGCCAAGCGCAACGGCCTGCTGTACGGTCCCTTTGCCGACCGCCTCCCGAACCAGGTCCTGGTCGACTGGAGCCGGCCTTCAGTCTACAATGATTTCGGGGAGCCGGTGGAAAACCTGGAGTCTCCCTGGGGCAGCGCCCAGGCCGTCATGATTTACGACAGCGCGCGCACACCGACACCACCGGT
>JBATHN010000841.1:0-3025 GCA_049666885.1 Desulfobacterales bacterium | reverse complement strand
GGTTTGACGATCGGGCAATGCCCGAGGTAGGGCTGATAAATCCAAATCGTATATGCTATTTAAATTAAATTTCGATCAGTTACGGAATTGGCAAGATAAACCAATTTTTGTCGTACACCGTGTCAAGATGCATGCAGTTAGCAGCAAACTCACACGCATTTTCAATCCAAGTATGTGAGGTTTTCACCACTGTTTAGCTGCCTAAGTGATTTTAATAATAACCATTGTAAGGTCGTCTTCACTTTTAGCATCTTGAGTAAAAAGGCGATGCTCATTGAATATTGCGTTAACCATATTTTCAGCACCTGAAGATGCATATGCGCGAGTAAGCACCTGAAGGCGTTGTTTTCCGAACATTTCACCAGCTTTATTGTGCCCTTCCCATATCCCATCCGTTCCCACAATAATCACCTGCCCTTTTTTTAGATTAGACCTATGGTTAGAACTGTATTCATAGTCTTCGACTACACCCAACGCCAATCCTGGACCTTTTAGTTCCTCAAAACGGTTTTCATTCGGATCATACAACCAGGCCGGTTCATGACCAGCACGAACCCACTCGATGGATTTCCTGTTTGCATCGACCGCCAGATAAAACAAGGTCATGAATTTACCGGTGTCAAGGACGTCTTCGGCCAGATGACGATTCATGTCAGATACGATTTCGGTTATGCTACCAGGCTGTGAGGCCCGCATTCGCAGAAAAGCCCTTGCCGTTGTCATCAGCAGAGCGGAGTCCACCCCATGTCCGGAAATGTCACCAACAACGACTGATAGCTGATTTTTTGGCGTTCCTGATCTCATGATAAAGTCGTAGTAGTCACCACCAATTTCGTCGCATGAGATAGTTTTGCCAAAGATTTCGATCCCTGGAACTTGAGGTGCTTTTTGAGGCAGAAGGCTTTTCTGAACCTCACCAGCCAGTTTGAGTGCTTTCTTGTGTTCGGTCATGTCCGTGACAAAAGCCATGTTTCCGATGATAATACCGGTATCGCCATAAAGCGTATTACCATGGACAAAAACTTGCACGCTCGCTCCTGAGCCACTCATCAGTTCACTTTCAAATTCATAGTTATGTCGTTTAAAAAGATCATCTCTGTTAGCTGATATATAAAATCTTTGTTTTTCACTGACCATATCGATAAAGTTTCTGCCAATGAGCTCTTTTCGGGAAGCCCCGCTCATACGGCAATAAGCATTGTTTAAATCCACTATTGTAAGATTCTTATCCATCAGCAGGAATCCTTCTCCGGTGGTTTCGATAATACGTCGGTATTTTTCTTCGCTCCTGCGCAATTTATCCTCTGCCTCTTTTCGTTGATGGATGTCCTCAACAATACCCTGGTGGTATTTGAGCCCAGTTTCAGGATCAATAACAACGGATGTGTGGTCCTCTATCCATCTTGCTTCACCATCCCGCGTAACGATGCGATATATCTGCTTATACGATTCAATGTTTTTGCTTACATAGTCTTGTATTTCTTTTTTGGTCCTTTCAGTGTCGTCGGGGTGCACAATGTCACGAAACATGATTCGGTTATTCATAAAGTCGTCCGCCGTATAGCCGAAGCGGGAAATGTTTTCAGAAACGTAAACCATCTTCCGTTGCTTCAATTTTTCTGCAGCCAGACGCCGAAATAGAATGACCGGGCTTTTGTCAATGATCAAAGAGGAGTGCTTAAAATTTTGGGCATCTTGCTCCAGTCCAGCTGCATGGCGTTTAACCTGATCCAATTCCTGCTGTAGAGTGGCTATTTCTTTTATAAGGTCTTGTCGTGTTGTATGTTTGTACCGATCCATCTTCCTGTCCTGTCTGCGGGTTTCATTCAGCTAAAATGTAGAAACCAATTCATTTTACAAATGAACTGATCCAAAGATGGTGCGTTTCCTTAAAATTAAAAGTTAAACTCAAACATAATTCAGAAACACATACACTCAATGAATTTGCTATGATCCCACACTTATTATCCAACGGAATTACGTGGTATAGTCAGCCAGTATAGTCTTAATACATTAAAATACAGACAGCTACGCTTTTAGCAAGAAATCAAAATCTGTGGTCGACCTCTAAAGTCCCCCCGATTAAGCGCATATCTGTAAGTTCCCCAAACTGCATGCCCATTCGCTTAATTTTTCAAGCGTCTTCAAAGATTAAATTTGGAACCGATATTGTTATAATAGTTGACAATTTTTACCGTACCGAATTATTAATATAAAGCAGACACTCAATCTAAAGCTGACCTGTCGTTTTTAGTTGCGCCCCCATCGAGAGTGCCCTCCACTGCATCCATTCCAATTAAGATCGCGTATAGTTTCGGAGGTCTCTTATGGCTGATGAAGACTACAAACGCAAACTTGCCGCCATCCTCAGTGCAGATGTTGCGGGTTATAGCCGCCTCATGGGTGATAACGAGGTTGCCACTGTCAGCACACTCAAATCACATCGTAACCATATTTCCGATATAGTTCAGGCATTCAACGGGCGGGTTGTTGATTCCCCAGGTGATAATATTTTAGCGGAATTTAGAAGCATCGTGGATGCGGTTTCATGTGCCGTTGCAATTCAAGAAGGGCTCCAAGTGGAAAATGACGAGTTGCCTGAAAACCGTAAAATGATGTTCAGAATTGGCGTTAATCTCGGAGACGTCATTCAAGACGGTGATCGTATCTATGGAGACGGAGTCAACATAGCCGCCAGAATAGAGGGTTTAGCATATACGGGTGGCGTTGCTATTTCGGCACACGGACTTTTTGAAACTTACAGGAAAGACGACAACGCTAAAGCTCGGGAGCTTTTCGAGCGTTCAGTAGAACTGGATCCCAACTATGCGTATGCTTGGACATATTTAGGTTGGACCTACTGGATTGATGCCGTTTATTACCACATGTACTATGACCGCAAGGAATGGTTAGAAAACGCCGAAACAATGGCCCAAAAGGCTTTGAGCATCAACGATAAGTCCTCCGATGCATATGCCTTGCTCAGTGGTGTATATTTGTCCCAAGGAAAGTATGATGAAGCCGT
>JBATHN010000840.1:0-3205 GCA_049666885.1 Desulfobacterales bacterium | reverse complement strand
ACTTATTGTGTCTTGGGATGACACTTGGTGCAGGTGGTGGGGGCTGCTTTGGTATTGTTGGCCTTATTATAGGCCTTGTGACAGTCGCGGCAATTCGTGTGAAAGGCCTCGGCGACATATTCCAGTTTCTCCTTGTCCGAGAGCTTGGGGGCGTCCTTACCCTTGGGGGGTTCGCCGCATTTTTTATGGCACTCGATGCACCTTTTCACATCTTGACCGGCCGCAAGGTCGGCCAGCGGTTTGCCCTTGTCGTCGTGATGGCAGGCGCCGCATTTGTCCTTGTATTGATCGGGTGCCTTTTTGGCGTACTCGTCGTGGTGTTTTGTGTGGCTGAATTCGACGATCCCCTTAGTGTATTCGCACCCTTTGTCCTGAATCTTGATCACATCCTCCACCTTATTGGCGGCGTAGATTCCGGCTGCGAAAAACACGAACACAGCTCCGATGACCATTGCAATCAACAGCGAACGCGTTTTCATAAATTGATTTTCAACCTCCTTTCCTCGATTGGACAGTTCCTCCAGTTCCCGGCCGGGCCTGCTTCTCTCTCGCAGAGACCGGCACCGACCGGATTCTATCGAATTCCGCCGCCGCACAATCCGAGTGCGCCGCGGAAAATTCCCCTGAGTTCGCCGCATTTCTAACAAGCCGAAGGGCTCTTGTCAACGGCCATAAACGGACGTCCCTGAAACCGCCGGTCCTCTTCCCTTCTATAAAAATATTACACCGGATTGATGAGAGCCATAACTGGTCTCTGTTAATCGAATAACGCGTCAATTGAGTCGAATTCCATGTTCTCCCAATGGGTTAAAGCGGCCAATCCAAACAATGACGTGTAAAGTTTCGGAAATCAGCATTGTAACCGTTGAACCGTGAACCCTGAACCGATCAGTCTTTGTTATAGACGCTTTGGGCCTCCGATTCGTTTACCCGACTATATTCGATAGCCGCGGCGATTCGCGCGATTCAGGGCCCGCGAGGTTCGACGCTTGGACGGTCTCACTCGCTGCCGCCAGCCGCAGCGGATTCCTCGGCCGCAGTATCCTCCTCCACTTTCTTCTTCCCGAAAATGCGGGCCCCGATAATGGCAATTTCGTAAAGAAGCATCAGCGGCAAGGCCATCATAATCTGGGTGACCACATCCGGGGGCGTCAGTATGGCCGCTCCGACGAAAAAAAGGAGCAGGGCATACTTTCGGTTTTTCTTCAGAAAATCAACCGATACAATGCCAAGCCGGGCTAAAAAAGTGATCACCAGGGGCAATTCGAAGACCAGCCCGAAAGCCAGCAGGAGTTTGGCCGAGAACCCGAGGTACTCTTTCATCGAGGGCATGGGTCGGATGGTTTCCGTTGCGAATCCGAGGAAAAATTTGAAGCCCCAGGGGAAAACGAGAAAATAGCCGAAAAGGGCGCCGCCGATAAAAAAGAAGGTGGAAAGAAAAACAATCGGCAGCATGAGTCTTTTCTCTTTGTCATAGAGACCCGGGGCCACAAAAACCCAGAATTCATAGATGATGACCGGCGCGGCCAACATCAGGCCCGCGAGAAAGGCCACTTTGAGATAGGTGAAAAAAGCTTCCGTTAGTCCGGTGAAGATCAACGAGTCACCGGGCTGCATGACCTTGACCAGGGGATGGACCAGGATTTGAAAAAGGTATTCTTTGAATCCGTATGAGATGACAAAGCCAATGCCGACGGCGATAAAACAGACTATCAGACGCTTGCGCAGTTCTTCCAGATGGGATGTAAAAGGAAGTTTCGACTCCTCATTCATTTTGGGTCGGTCCTTCATGTGCTGTTTTCTCCGACCGGTTGCCACCGGGATCAACCGTTTTTCGGTCTGCGGTTTCTGCCTCATTATCGGGGATATCCGAACCGCCCTTTTGCTCTTCGGCGGCGGCGCCGTCTTGCTGCCATTTGTCGTAAGCCTCCTTAAGATCAGAGACCTTCTGATCGGACGGTTTTGGATTGTCGGTTACTTCCGGTTTGCTTTTCAAGGCGCCCTTTTTTTCAGTGATGCTATTGGTGAAGCTTTTTTTGACCTCTTTAAGATCACTGTCCAGCTCAATAGATTCTTTCAGTTCGCTGGTCGCTTTTTTGAATTCCCGCAGCGCTCGTCCCAATGACTTCGCGAGATCCGGCAGTTTTTTGGGTCCAATCACGATGAGTGCAATGGCCAGAATCAACAACATTTCCGGCATGCCGATACCAAACATGGGGTGTCTCCTTGCAGATCCCCGACCGGTCGGTCGTTTGTGGATAATTCCGGCGGCTGTCTTGGAACGTTTGCTAAACACTCACGGCTCTTCGAGCCGCCACGGTGAATGAAAATGAAGCGCCGGTGCCCGGATGAGCGGTTGAGAAACGCGGCTGACGGTCTGAGTCGCTTACGGGGTCTTAGACCGGTCCCAATGCCCATTTCGCGAAGGTACGACCTCTGGGAAACAAAGTCCCCTCTCTTCATTTGAAGACGAGAGTGGTCCGTGTTTAGCCCGTTGGCGGCGAATTTAAGACGCAACTCGAAACCAGGTTATCCGGGCGGAGGTATCTACCTTATTTTCGTGCTATACCTGCGTCAATTAAAAGGCTTAACTTCTACTGGGTTTCCGATAACCTGTCAAGACCAATGGAAATCCGGCTCTTATTTTGCTTGATAGAAAGAGGGATTTTTGATAAATTTACAGGGTTTAAAAAGGTTTCTCCCTAACCGGCGCTAAAGGCGAGGCCCAGGATTGAGGGCAAAAGGCATGCGGTTATGATTCAGGCATTCGACCAGGAGCAGATAGAAAAAACGGAAACGATTTTGGAAACGGATCTGGCGGCCAATGGCGTGAAAGTCGCCCTTTTGGTGGACATGGCCGGCCACATCATCGCCAAATGCTGCAGTGAAGACCGCAAATCCGGTGTCTATTCCCTGGCGGCCCTGGCGGCTTTAGCGGCTGGGAACTTCGGGGCGGTAAATGCAATGGCAAAGATCGTCGGTGAGGACGAATTTTCGCTTTTGTTTCACAAAGGTCAAGACGAAAACCTGCACTTCAGCAAGGTCAACAATGAGCTGCTGCTGATTACCGTTTTCGGCAATGATGTGTCGCTCGGATTCCTGCGGCTCAAAATCGCAGAATCGATCGAGCGGATCCGCGTGCTTTGGTAAAATGAAAGGACACCCGTCGAAATCGGGTCTTCGGTCGACCAATAAGTTCAGTCTA
>JBATHN010000839.1:0-3038 GCA_049666885.1 Desulfobacterales bacterium | reverse complement strand
CTGCACGATCCATCGGCGATTGTGGGGAGCGTCATTCTGCTGCTCTTCATCCTGGCGGCCCTGCTGGCGCCCTGGATCACCCCGCAGAACCCCTACGACCTGACCACGCTCAGCCTGGATCATTTTCTGACACCGCCGATCTGGATGGAAGGCGGGACCGCACCCTTTGTGTTCGGTACTGACGATCAGGGACGCGACATTTTCAGTACCATCATTTACGGCTGTCGCACGTCACTTATGGTCGGCTTTGGGGTGGTGCTGGTGGCGGGTTCGTTTGGAATTCTCATGGGACTTCTGGCGGGATATTACGGCGGTTGGCTCGATGCGGTGACCATGCGGTTGGCCGACACCTTTTTCTCTTTTTCAACCACGTTGCTGGCGTTTTTACTCCTCGGCATCTTCAAACACGGCGGCATCCTGGTCGTCATCATCGCGATCTGCATCGCCGACTGGGTGCGCTATGCCCGCACCATGCGGGGAAGCGTTCTGGAGGTCAGGGAGGAAGCCTACGTCATGGCCGCCAAGGCTTCCGGCGCCAAAGACGTCAGGCTGCTCGCCCGTCACATACTGCCCAACGCCATGCCACCGATTTTCGTGGTGGTGGCAGTTGACCTGGCCGTTGTCATCATGCTCGAAGCGACCCTGAGCTTTCTGGGCGTCGGGGTGCCGTTGACCGAACCCTCACTGGGCATGATGATAGCCATCGGAAAGAACTACGTCTACGCCGGCATGTGGTGGATGATCGTTTTCCCAGGGGCGGCCCTGGTGTTTCTTGTGGTGGGGATCAATCTCTTTGCGGACTGGCTCAGGGAAGAACTGAACCCGCGGATCGAACGGCACGGTTGAAGCCGATCGGCTCAGGGTTTCGATTCGGCTGAGAAGTCAAGCGATAGTTCGACCAAGGGTTTCAGCCTCGCGTCGGCCCCCTTTGTACTTCCGCCGTAGATAGTGAGTTTTCTTCCCTCGAGATCGAAAAGTGCCGTCACCAGCGTCACAAACGGGTCCGGCGGACTCCCGTCGCGAAGGATCGGCAGACGGCCCTCGACATCCCGCAACACGGTTAAAATGTCTTCTCTTCCCTTGACGCGATCTTCGAGAATGCGCCGGGTTCCCCGCTCATATCGCTTGCGGCTGGATTCCGCGATTTCCTGGTCGATGTTGCCCAGTTCCACGTAGTGATTGGCGTGAAAATAAGGCCCCCGGATTTCGCTAACGGCAAAGTCATCCGGCGCCACCTCGACATTGACGATCCGCCGTTCCCTGAGGGAGCCGATGGTGTGTCCGATTTCCCTTGGCGGGCCTTCACAGTATACAGAACGCAATACCCTGATTCCCCTCATCGGTTATCGGTTGGGTCGCCGATTGGTTTGCCTCAACTCCATCGAAAGGATCAAAGGAACGCCCTTGCTTCAGACGCCCGGCGCGCCTCCACCGCCCTGACGGGCGACGAATCCCTGAGTTTGAAGCCCTGAGGCCGACGGCGTTCCTTTGCTTTTTATGCCATCAAACACCTCCTTGAAAGTCATGTTGAATAAAGATGCTGTCAATGCAGAGACCTCGCCAACGCTGAAAAAAGCCTCTCCAGGTCATGGTCCGTGTTGTAGAGATGGGGCGCGATGCGGATCGCGTTGCCCCTGACACTCACGAAAACCTTTTCACGGGCAAGCTTGGGCAGCAGACCCTCCGGCAGACCTGACGGGATTGACATTCCCAGCATATGGGGCGCCCGAACACCGTCCGCCGGGAC
The DNA here is from genome assembly GCA_049666885.1 of Desulfobacterales bacterium. Taxonomy (GTDB): domain Bacteria; phylum Desulfobacterota; class Desulfobacteria; order Desulfobacterales; family SG8-13; genus JARFQH01. The sequence goes on along the minus strand of JBATHN010000839.1, from coordinate 1,291 downwards.
GTTAAACCCCAGTTCGGCGGCCTGATCGGCAATACGGCCGGTGATCTCCCGCAGCGTATCGGCAATGTTGTCCACACCCCAGTCGAGCAGCTGGGCCAACGCTGCGGCTGCGATCGGCGCCAGGATGAAGTTGCTGGCCGCTCCCATGTCGTAGCGCCGGGCACCCGGCTGATACTCATTGCGATAGTCGACCAGACGGGCGAAGTTTTCCGATCCGGCGCGGTTGAGCCAGTTCTCTTCCAGCGGCACGCCGTGCTGCCGTCCGGGCGCGGCATAGCAGAATCCGAAGCTGTAGGGTCCCAGCAACCATTTGTGGGCCGTTGTAATCAGGAAGTCGGGCTGTACGGCCGCAACCGAAAATGGCATGGCGCCCAGAGACTGGGTGCCGTCCACCACCAGGGCTGCGCCCACCTGGCGACACCTTGCCCCGATCTTGATCAGGTCGAGCAGTGTGCCGTCGGTCCAGTGGCAGTTGGGAAGGGCAGCAATCGCGGTCTGATCGTCGATGGCGTCGATCACGGCCGCCGTCCAGTCGTTGTCAGATGGGCGGCGAACGGATTTCAGCACGGCGCCCGCATGAGCCGCTTTCAGCCGCCACGAATAGACGTGGGAGGGAAATTGGTCTTGGAGAAGCAGAATGGCCTGCCCCTTCTCGACGGGCAGGTTTTTCGCCGCCAGAGCGACACCGTAGGAGACGGCCGGAATGATGGCGATGCTGTCGGGGGCACCCCCGATCATCTCTGCGAACAGCCGGCGGTTTTCCTCCATTGTCGCGAAAAAATGGTCGGAAGTAATGGTCCAGGGCTCGGCTTTCGACTTAAGGGCGGCCTTTCCGGCCGCCGCCGCGCTGTGCAGCAGAGGCGCCGTGTACGCGCAGTTGAAGTAAGCGACGTCTTGCGGAATATTAAACAGATTACGCTGACAGGAAATCACCCTATACGCCCTTTCCGAGAATTCGCTCGTCATGCTTGAGCCGTTCCTGAATCCCCTTGCCGACTTGATACGTGCGGCTGAACTCCTCCCAGAATTCCTTGTCCTTTTTCCTCCAGTCCGGTCCGAAACGGTCGTTGAAATACTCCCCGAGTTTTTCGAACAACAGTTTCCAGGGAGGGTCGCCTTGCTCATGGGCAGCCAGCAGTTGCTCCAAAAGGTCGTCCAAATCGGTCAGCGCCTCTTTGGGAAGGTAGGATATGGCGCCCTTGCGAATAGACTCCATCAAGGTATCCGGGTTGATGGCATGGGCGGTCAGCATTACTGTCGGGATGCCCCGCTCTACGGTTTCGGTCAAGAG
>JBATHN010000838.1:0-5499 GCA_049666885.1 Desulfobacterales bacterium | reverse complement strand
GTTGAACGAAACAAAAGCTCCGAAGAGTGGAACAGCCAAGCGAAGGTTTGAAAATGGTTAAGCACGAATCGGACAGGGCCGACAGCAATGCAAAAAGGAAAGGGTCTGGACGCATTTGGCCCGATTGGTACCCGGCAATGGCAACTTTCCGGAATTCCAACAGCCGAAAAGCAGCCTGGCAGTTGATCAACACGTTAGTCCCTTACTGCGGCCTGTGGTATCTGATGATCCGGTCGATTCAACTCGGCTATTCATACGCGTTGACCCTGGTTCTCGCCCTGCCTGCAGCCGCTTTCCTGGTCCGTTTGTTCATTTTATTTCACGACTGTGTGCATGGTTCGTTCTTCAAGCGGCAGGGCGTCAACACATTCTTCGGGTACTTCCTGGGGGTGTTGGTCTTCACTTCCTTTGATGACTGGCGCTTTGCTCACCTTCGACACCACGTGACTTACGCGAATCTCGATGCGCGGGGATTCGGCGACATCTGGACCATGACGCTAACGGAGTACGAGAATTCACCGAATAAAATACAATTGCAGTACAGACTTTACCGCAATCCCGTGGTGCTGATCGGGCTGGGTGCCCTGTTCACTTTTCTGCTCAGCAACCGACTTCCGTCGCGAAGTGTGAAGCGAAAGGAACGTATGAGCGTTCTTTTCACCAACCTGGTCATCGTCGTTGTGGTTTTGGTTGCCGACCGACTTATTGGATGGCGGACCTACCTCCTGATCCAGATGCCGCTGTTGTGTTTTGCTGGAGCGGCGGGAGTCTGGCTGTTTTACGTACAGCATCAGTTCCCTGGGGGGTATTGGGCACGCAAAGGCGAGTGGGAACCTTTGCGCGCCGCCATGGAAGGCAGTTCATTTTACAGATTACCGCCTTTACTGCGTTGGTTTTCCAGCAACATCGGGTACCACCATGTCCACCATCTGAGCCCCAGAATTCCCAACTACCACCTCAAGAAGTGTTATGATGCCGTTCCGGCGTTGCAGGCAAAAGTCCCGCTCACAATCGTGAAAAGTCTTTCTTGCGTTCGATTTAAAATGTGGGATGAGAAGCGGCAGGAGATGGTTGCCTTCCCTTGAGATGCTCAGCACATATAAAGAATTTAAAGTCTGACAGCAAATGTCGCTATTCAGAGAGACTGATGGCAGCGGCTATTTTTTTAAATAGACAGACACTACGGGCGCTGCATTTGCTAGAATCATGGGGTTGTGGCCTATTTTTCAAGCGCCCTCCTCCACCGCAGCCTTTGTGATTAAAACTTCACGGGCACATTGCGTCCCCGCATACGCCAGCTTCATACCCACAAACCATAACCGTTTGGAACCGGGATGGCGTTCCCACCGGTGCAACCGCACAGCAACAACAATACCACCTGTTAATAAAACACTCCGACAGAATTTTGCTCTGCGCCAAAGCCAGACGCAGCCGACAAGATGAATTTGTCACTTTCGGTTTCCCTCGATGCAGCCGCAATTCAACGCCGGTTACACCCGGATAATTTGTCATATATGGCCATTGGTCATATATGACCAATAACATTAACCATTTCTATCCGCTTGCCTGCGTCTTATCAATCATATTTCTATGTAAAATCAAAATGATATTGTTAAAAAGCTGGGCCCAAGAAATCCGGCATGAACTTTGAGTATAAAGACAGTGAATTGTCAAAGCTGTTTCGGCTATGTCGAAAAAGCCGTCGATGCTCGAAATCATAGAATAAAGCCGATGGCCGGTCTTACCGGAAGGTGACTGAAATGATCGTGGTCCGAATAACCCTGAATGTGCTGCCCGAAAAGCAGAAAGAGGTGGTGCAAACGCTCCTGTCGATGATGGGACCAGTGGAAAAGGAGGCGGGTTGTCTCAGCTGTTCGCTCTTGTGCGATATGAGGGACGAGAACCTGCTCTGTGTGCTTGAGGAGTGGAAAAACCGCGAAAAGTTGGACCGCCATTTAAAATCCGACATGTTCGGTGTTTTACTGGGGACAAAAAGTCTTTTGTGTCAACCGCATGGTATCCGCATATACACCGTCCAGCTCGCCGAAGGGGTGAACGCCGTTCACGCTGCGCGTGGCGAAAGAGTATGCCGGCGTGTGAAAGGAGGATGAATCTTGAACATTTTGCTTATCTACCCGAAATTCCCGGATACCTTTTGGTCCTTCACCTATGCCCTGCGATTTATAAGGAAGAAATCGGCCTATCCGCCGCTTGGCCTGCTCACCGTCGCTGCCATGCTGCCCGAAGAATGGCCCAAGCGACTGGTGGATGAGAACATAGACGAGCTTAGGGATGAAGATCTGGCCTGGGCGGACCTGGCCCTTGTCGGTGCAATGGCAGTTCAGCGCAAATCGGCTGTCAACATCATCGACCGTTGCAAGGACAAGGGATTGAAAATCGTTGCCGGCGGACCGCTTTTCACAGCGGAACCGAACGCTTTTGAGCAGGTGGATCACCTGGTTTTGGACGAGGCCGAGATGACCCTGCCGGCTTTTATTAAGGATTTTAAAAATGGGCGTCCGAAAAAGATCTACAGGGCATCCGGTTTCTGCGATCTTCATGACACCCCCATCCCCTCATGGCATTTGATACGCATGAAAAAATATGCATCGATGAGCATTCAGTTTTCCAGAGGATGCCCGTTCAACTGCGATTTTTGTAACGTGACGATTCTTTTCGGGCATCGGGCACGCATGAAAGCACCCCGGCAGGTCATCGCAGAACTGGATCGTATTTATGATGCAGGCTGGCGCAGCAATATTTTCTTCGTTGACGACAATTTTATCGGAAACAAACAGTACCTGAAAGCACATCTGCTGCCCGCCCTGATCGAATGGCGAAAGGATAAAAAAGGATTTGTTTTTTTTACGGAAGCCTCGATCAATCTGGCCGATGATCCGGAGCTCTTGGATATGATGGTAACGGCCGGCTTTGATTCCGTTTTTATCGGTATCGAGTCGCCCGATGAGGTCAGTCTTACGGAATGTCGTAAAACTCAGAACAAAAACCGCGATCTTCTACAAAACGTCAAAACGATCCAACGCGCCGGATTACAGGTAATGGGCGGTTTTATTGTCGGCTTTGACAGCGATACGCCGTCTACTTTCCAGCGGCAGATCGATTTCATCCAGAAAAGCGGGATTGTAACCGCGATGGTCGGAATGCTCCAGGCGCCTCCGGGAACGCGGCTCTTTGACCGACTTCAAAAGGAAAAGCGGGTGGTTCGCGCGTTTTCCGGAGACAATGTCGATGGAACGACCAATATCGTCCCCAAAATGGGTATGGACAAGCTTTTGGATGGGTATCGATCGATCATGAAACAGATCTATTCCCCCCGTAACTTCTACCGGAGGGTTAGAAATTTTCTGATAGAGCTAAGGCCACCCGACATTGCCATACCAATGGATTTTAAACGGTTTCTCGCGTTCTTTCACTCCGGTTTTAAGCTCGGCATATTGGGTAAGGAACGTTTCCAGTATTGGCATCTATTGCTCTGGACGTTGATCCGCAAGCCCCGGCAGGTGCCATTGGCCGTCACCCTTGCCATCTACGGATACCACTACCGGAAAATTTGCGAGTTATACATTCTTTAAAATGCTTTCAAACGGGAAATGACGTCGGCAGTGAGATGAATAGCCGAAAGGTCAAGGAAAGGAAACATTATGTCAAAGAATTTAGAATCCAAGAATGTCGAGCAATTGCTGGCTGAGGCCGATGAACTCATCCGACAGATTAATTCCGATGTCCTCAAAGACATGAAAGAAGAGCATCGTCTGCAGTTTGAAAAACACGCTCAAGACCTGAAAAAAATCAAATCCGAGGTTCAGGGCAGGATCCAAAAGAAAGAAGCATCGGACATAGGCTCAGGCGCGGAGGGTATGCACGAGGCGATCCTGGATATTGTGAAGGCCATGCACGACTTGACAGGTAAGCTTTTCTGACGGTCGCCAAAAGCCTTTTAATAGCAGTCGGACGCTCAATCAAATTTCAAAAAGTATACTTTTTTGCCGGCTGTGGATCACTCGGGAGCCTCATTGGGGTGCCTTGAGTTTCAAACAGGCATGGCATGTCATCGCAGAAAAATATGGGAAAATGAAAATGGCGTCCAATGAAAATAAAGACCCTATCAGCAACCTAATGAATAAGCTTCGTTCTCTCTTTGGTGTCCAGGACCCCCGGAAAAAAAAGGACGCCTTGCCCCCTAAGGCCCATTTCAGCATCTGGTATTTCCTGATGGTCTTCCTCTTGTTTACCTACCTGCAACAATACCTTTTTTCTGGAAAAGTGGAGACGATTCCCTACAGCCAATTTAAACAATACATAACCGAAGGCACCGTGAGTCAATTGACCATCGGCCCGGATAATATCAATGGAACTCTAAAGGGAACGCCGGGTCAAAAGTTTACGACGGTCAGGGTGAATGATCCCAACCTGGTGCAGGAATTGGATGACCGCAAAGTCAGTTATTCCGGACAGTACGAAAATAAACTCCTGAGCAGCATTCTCTCCTGGGTTATCCCCCTTGGCATTTTTTTCCTGATCTGGCGCTACGCCATGAAAAAGATGGGGCCGGGGATGGGGGTGATGTCTTTCGCCAAGAGCAAAGCCAAAATTTTTGCCGAAAGTGAAACGAAGGTCACATTCGCCGATGCAGCCGGCATCGATGAGGCCAAGGAAGAGCTCCAAGAGGTCGTTGAATTTTTGAGCAATCCGGGGAAATTTCAGAAACTGGGTGGGAGGATTCCCAAAGGGGTGCTTCTGGTCGGCCCGCCGGGTACCGGTAAGACCCTTTTGGCCAGAGCTGTGGCCGGGGAGGCCAAAGTGCCCTTCTTCAGCATCAGCGGGTCCGAGTTTGTGGAGATGTTCGTCGGTGTGGGCGCAGCCCGCGTTCGCGATCTTTTCGCTCAAGCCGCCGGTCAAGCACCCTGCATCATCTTTATCGATGAACTGGACGCGCTGGGGAAGGCCCGGGGAATGAATGTCATGGGTGGGCATGATGAACGCGAGCAGACGCTTAACCAGCTCCTGGTGGAGATGGATGGGTTCGAGACAAATAAAGGGGTCATCATCATGGCCGCCACCAATCGGCCGGAAATCCTGGACCCGGCCTTGTTGCGCCCGGGACGGTTTGACCGTCAGGTTCTGGTAGACCGGCCGGATATCAATGGCCGGGAAGCCATCTTGAAAATTCACTCTAAGAATGTGGTGCTTGGTCCCGAAGTCGATCTGCGAAATATCGCCGGCCGCACCCCGGGCTTCGTAGGCGCAGACCTGGCCAACATCATCAATGAAGCCGCGTTGCTGGCGGCCCGGAATAATAAAGAAATGGTGGAGCTGGCGGATTTCGACGAGGCCATCGACCGGGTGGTAGCGGGCCTTCAGAAAAAAAACCGGGTGATGAATGCCAAGGAGAAAGAAATTGTCGCCTTTCATGAGTCCGGACATGCGATTGTGGCCGAGTCTGTCGAACATGCCGACCCGGTGCACAAAATTTCCATT
>JBATHN010000837.1:0-2789 GCA_049666885.1 Desulfobacterales bacterium | reverse complement strand
CACCGCAATGGTCCGCGCGATGCACAGTCTCTGCTGTTGGCCGCCCGACAGGCCGGTGCCCGGCTGGTCCAGGCGGTCTTTGACTTCTTCCCAGAGGCCGGCCTTCTTTAGGGAGGTTTCAACGATTTCATCCAGAACGGTCTTGCTCGGCGCCAAACCGTGGATCTTCGGTCCATAGGCTACGTTGTCGTAAACCGACTTGGGGAAGGGGTTCGGTTTTTGAAACACCATTCCGACCTGGGCCCTAAGCGGCACGACGTCGATGTTCCTGTCGTATATGTCGACCCCATCCAGTTTGATCTCCCCGGTGACCCGGCAGGTGTCGATGGTGTCGTTCATGCGGTTCAAACAGCGGATGAAGGTCGATTTGCCGCAGCCGGACGGGCCGATCATGGCAACAACCTCATTGCGTCCGATGTCGAGCGAGACATTTTTGATCGCTTGCTTGTCGCCGTAGTAGACATTGACCGCATGGCAGGTCATGCGCGGATTCTCGACCGTGATGTCACCCACGGTCTTGCGGTTTTCACGGCTAACCAGTTTTTGACCGGTTTGCGGTTTGTTGGTCATTTCGATGTCGACTTCTATTCTTTTTCTTGCCGGTTCATTGCTGAAAGTTGGAGACGGCCGAGTACCCTTGATGGGTGTGAGGACTTTCATACCGCTGTTCCTAAATGGACAGGCCCGGAATTCCGGCACTGTATTTATCTATTTGTGAGCGCTCTGTCAAATGATCAAATCGCCGATTCCCCATCGATTGCCGGCAGTTCGGGGGTTTGTGCAGACCGGGGGGAGGAGCCCGGCCTGCATTGCCGCTGACTACATTGAGAGGGGTTTCATCGTCTTTACGGCTTCCTGGTATGTTTTGCGTTCGGCTATGGGCATCGGAATCAGGCCTTTTTCGGCCAGATATCCGTCTTCGCCCCAGGCTTTTTCACTGGTGAATTCAACCAGGAATTCCTTCATTCCCGGGATGGCGTCCACGTGCGCCTTTTTAACGTAGAAGAAGAGCGGACGGGAGACAGGGTATTTACCGTCGGCGATGTTTTCAAAGGTCGGCTGCACGCCGTCGACATAGGAGCCCTGGATTTTATCCGTGTTTTGGTCCAGGAAGCTGAATCCGAAGATTCCCAGTGCAGCGGGATTGGCCTCGAGTTTCTGCACGATCAGGTTGTCGTTTTCACCAGCCTCGACATAAGCGCCGTCTTCACGGACCGTCTGGGAAATGGCCTGAAATTTTTTCTTGTCGCTCTTGGCCAGGGCTTTGATCCAGCCGAATTCTTCGGCTCCCGGCTCCATGACCAATTCGACGAAGGCATCCCGTGTGCCGGAGGTGGGGGGCGGTCCCAGCACCTCGATCTTGACGTTCGGCAGGGCGGGATTCACGTCTTTCCAGGTCTTGTAAGGATTCGCGACGGCCTTCTCGCCGCCCTTGGGGTCCGGGACATCCTTGGCCAGGGCCAGGAAGATGTCTTTGCGCGTCAGCTTCAAAGCCGGCGCCTTTTTGGAGTTGGCCACTACGATGCCGTCGTAACCGATCTTGACCTCGACGATATCTTTGACCCCGTTGGACTGGCAGGTGTCGAATTCACTTTTTTTCATGGCCCGCGAGGCGTTGGTGATGTCCGGATTCTCGGTGCCGACGCCGGCGCAGAAGAGTTTGAAACCGCCGCCCGAACCGGTCGATTCGATCTTGGGCGTCTTGAATTTAGTGGTTTTGCCGAATTGCTCGGCCACCACCGTCGCAAAAGGATAAACGGTGGATGAACCGACGATGCTGATGTAATCCCGGGCGGATTGGGCGGTGGCTGCGCCGCTGAACAGGGCTGCAGCGAACAAGAGTGAAGCGGCGAGCAGAACAGTTTTTTTGATCATGTCTTCCTCCTTTTTGTCTCGATAATGTGATGGATTAATCCGGTTCTTGTACAATTTCGGCCGCGTCTTTGAGCGGCTGTTCGTCAAGGCAGACAGACTATGCGGACCGACTGTTAGCGATATGTAAGCGTAATGTTAAACTTTTATTAATTAATCCCTTAAGCCTTCAGCTATGATGATGGTCAAAGCTCTGCTATGCGGGTAAGTAAGTGAATATAAACCGCCCGCTTCGCTCGAGGCGCAGTGATCGCAGAGAAAATATTTTTTTTCCTTTGCCGTTGAGAGGACGGCAAAGGAAAAGCTTTCAGCTTCGATAGTCAAACAAACCACTTATGTGGGTATCTTATTGACAGAAGCCAGTTGAGCCCCTAAAGGCTGCTGATTTTTGCTTTCCGCCCCCTGCCCGCCATCGCTCTCGCTCAGGCGAGTCAGGCGGGTCTCAGCGGAAAGCAAAAAATTAAACAAGTCCTCAGCGTGCTCAGCGTCCCTGCGGTGAAAATGAATATCAAGACGGTCCCTTTTATGGGTGGTATTTGACTTACCACCGGCGCTCGAAGCGCCTGCGCAAGATGACCGCGGCGGCGTTCATGACGATCAAAAAGGCCAGCAACACCATCGTGGCGGCGGACGTGAGCTCGACGAACGCGCGCTCCGGGCTGTCGGCCCACAGGTAGATCTGAACCGGCAGGACCGTGGCCGGGTCGGTGAACCCGCGGGGAATGTCGACGATGAAGGCCACCATGCCGATCATAAGTAACGGTGCGGATTCGCCCAGGGCCCTGGCCATACCGATGATCGTCCCGGTCAACATACCCGGCAGGGCCAGCGGCAGGACGTGATGGGCCACCGTCTGCATCTTCGAGGCGCCGACACCCAAAGCGGCTTCACGGATCGACGGCGGCACGGATTGAAGC
>JBATHN010000836.1:0-3385 GCA_049666885.1 Desulfobacterales bacterium | reverse complement strand
ATCGGGATTGTCGTTGATCCAGTTCAGCAGCACGGTATTGGCATGCAGTGGACCGATCCCGAAGGACTGCACCAGGACCTGGACGGCATCTTTGCGATCGCTGGCCAGCACAACCAAAGGAAAAGCCTCGAGGCCGCTCTTGCGGATGTCGGCCGCCAATTCATCTTTAGCGGTTTGCTCCTCCTTGCGCAGTCGGGCCGTCTGACCGGTGAGTATTCTGACTGCGGCCGTAAACCCGCTTCGGCCCTGGATCCAGTCGGCGAAACGCAGCAGGGACTGTCGTTGTTCGGGCTCATCGGCAAAAACCAGCATTTGCGGCCGCCAATAGCGGGAGTGTGCCGGCTCAGCCGCCGCTTCCAGAAGGTGCACCCGAATTCTCTGCATATGATACGATCGTCGGCTGTCGGCCCAGCGCGGTGACTTGGCTTTTTGCTTCAGATAAAGATAAATTGAATACAGGATGACCAGCGCCGCTCCGCCGGGCAGCGGATCGATCGCCAGCATGGCGCCCAGGCAGGCCAGTGCGCCTACCAGGCTGGCACGGGCATCGAACCAGCGAAACCGCGGGCGGAAGGAGGGACTTTCCGTTCGAGATTCGTAAAAGGTGGCGTAGTTGAGCAGGCCGTATGAGGTGAGAAAGAACATCGAGACCAGGGGGGCAATCAGGTTCAGCTGCCCGATACCGATGGTCCCGAACGCAATGACGGTCGACAGAAGCACGCCGCGCCGGGGGTTGTTCGCCGGGCCGTAGCCTTTGGCAAACGGGTTCAACAATGGAAAGATGCGATCGGAGGCCAATGACTGCAAAATTCGGGGGGCACCGAGATAAGAAGCCATGGCCGAGGAAAGCGTGGCGGCAATCACGCCGGCTGTTATCAGGCCGCGGAAAAGGGCCACGCTGCCTATGGCGCCGTAATCTTGAACCAGGGTTTTCTGGGGTAAAGCGGCGGCCAGCAGAAATGCCGAAATGAAGTAAACGACAATGGACAGGCCCACGGCCGCAAATGTGCCCAGCGGCAAACTGCGACCGGGGTCTTTGAGGTCCCCGGACATGCTCACCCCCTGGGTGAAGCCGGTTACCGCGGGGAAGAAAATGGCAAAGATCGCCCAGAAGCCCGGACCGTTTATCGGGGCCGACCAGTTGGCGGCCAGAAGAGTTCCGTCCCAACGCCCGATGCCGCCGACGAAAAAAGAAGCCAGGGCTGCCCCCAGAATCGCCATCACCACATATTGGAAACGGGTGGCCCAATCCGCACCCAACCAGGCGAAGATGAACAGAAATGCCACCGCGGCGGCGGCAACAATCTGGGGCATGTAGGTTAAACGGCTGCCGATCATTTCGGCGACGACTTCCCCGAAGCCGATGCAGTAAAACGCGATCGACACCGACTGGGCCAGATAGAGTACAATTCCGATCGAGCCGCCGAACTGCAGCCCAAGGGTGCGGGAGATCAGGTAGTAATCGCCGCCGCCCTTGACCCGCAGGTTGGTGGCGATGGCCGAAAGCGAAAACGAGGTCAACACCGATATGCCGTTGGCCAGGGCCAGAATCAACAGCGCCCGCCCCAATCCGGCGCTGCCCACCACGTACCCGAGTCGCAAAAAGAGAATGATGCCGAGAATGGTCAGGATGCTGGGGGTGAACACGCCCGCAAAAGTGCCGAGCGTGCCGGCCGGCTGTTTTTTAAGATTTGATTTGGTACTCTCGGATGTCGGCATCGGCATTAACCGCCGTAAGGGGTACTATTTCATGATACTGCTTTTTAAGCGCAGCCTATCCTCTATGCGTAATGTAGGGCAACCATAATCGGTCAGAACAAATACCACAACCCATGCGGTTAAAAATCGGCCGGGCTTTTGACCGCCATGCCGGGCCGGTTGAGCACATGGGTGTATATCATGGTGGTGGCAACGTCGGCATGGCCCAGCAGTTCCTGCACGGTGCGGATATCATAGCCGTTTTCCAGCAGATGGGTGGCAAATGAATGCCGGAGAGTGTGCGGGCTGACCGGCTTGGGAAGGCCGGCGCTTTTGGCGGCCCGTTTGACAGCTTTCTGGATGGTGCTGGCGTGCAGATGGTGCCGTCGGACCTTGCGGCTGCGGGGATCGACGGACAGGCTGGCCGACGGAAACACGTATTGCCAGATCCAGTCTTTCGCGGCACCGGGATTCTTTCGGTCCAGGCTGGGCCAAATGTATACACCGTCGCTGCCCTCCTTGAGATCTTTTTCAAAAATGTCCCGCGCGTAACGGATCTGCTCAGCCAGTGCCGGAGAAAACCGATCGGGCAGTAGCGTGACCCTGTCCTTGCTGCCTTTGCCGTTGCGAACGATGATCTGGTGTTTCTCCAAATCCACATCCTTGATCCGCAGCCGGATGCATTCCATCAGCCGCAGTCCCGCACCGTATAGCAGTCCGGCAGCCAGGTGCTCGACGCCCGAGAGCTTTTCGAAAAGCATGCGGATCTCTTTTTTCGTCAGCACCACCGGCAACTTGGGCCTTTTCTTTGCCCGCACGAAGTCGCTGAAATCACCCGGATCGGTCTTGAGCACCTGGGTGTAAAGAAACACCAGCGCATTCAAGGCCTGGTTCTGGGTGCTGGCGGAAATGTCGCGCACCACGGCAAGATATTCAAGATAGGCCTTGATCTCCGATGTGCCCAGGCTCTCAGCCGGTTTCAATTTGTGGAACCAAAGAAACCGCTTAACCCAGCTTATATAGGAGTGCTCCGTCCGGATGGCGTAATGCCGGTATCGGATCTCGGACCGAATTTGGGAAATCAGTTTCCCGAAGCGCGCTTCGAAACGCTCCGGGTCCACGGTCGCATCTTCGAATGTCTGTCTTCGATGTATTTCGCCGCTATCGATATGGGGCGTATTTGCGACGGTGTTGGCTGGCACCGGCAGGGGAATATTGAGAAAATCGTGGTAGAGGATGCGGATGGCATCGCGGGCCTGGTCTAGCTGCCATGGCCGCGCTTTCCTCTGTTTGGCAATCGATCTCAGGTATTCTTCGATATCGCGGCTGGTGCGCTCCTTGAGCGGTTTGCCCTTGATGAACTTGGCAAAACCTTCACCCCAGCGGACATACCAGTCCGCGAATTTTTCAGGAATTCCTCCTGACCGGACGGTGTCTCGGTAGGCGTCCCAAAAATTTTTGACTCTTTGTGGCATTTGCACGATAATATTAGAAATTTAAAATGAATTGACAGAACTAAAAACTTTTTTCACAATGGTGTGGGCTTGTCAAATACTTAATTCTATTTTATTGAATATAGTCGATTCTGTCATATTAAATAAAATAGATTCTGTCCATTAACTGTTATATTTCAATGAAAAAGAATAAGAGAAAATTGGGAAGAAATGATCCTTGCTGGTGTGGTTCA
>JBATHN010000835.1:0-3312 GCA_049666885.1 Desulfobacterales bacterium | reverse complement strand
GCCATTGGCAGTGAGCAATTCCTCAAATGATATTGACAACCCTGGCGTCGTTTGACTAATAATCTTTCATCTGTTTTGTCCAAATTATGCTTGCACTGTAGGGGGAACATTGGAATATAAAGCTAATAAAATCGAATTTTTATAAGCTTTGAAGCACTGGTATAGACCCGGTTTGGAAAGATATGGTGATGGAAATAAACGTCTATAGATTATGCAAACAATTTCATAGCCAAGTCGCGCCAGGGCGGGCCTGAATCCGGCCTGGGCCATCACAGTATTCACTTCTGCTGCAGGGCAAGGGATAGACTGGTCATGAACAGGGAGTACCTGCTGGAAACGCGCGATCTGTGCAAGGACTTCAAAGGGTTCAGCGCGGTTGTGTCCGTCAACCTGCGCGTAACCAAAGGCACCATCCATGCCCTGATCGGCCCCAACGGGGCCGGTAAGACCACCTGTTTCAATCTGATCACCAAATTCCTCGAACCCAGCAGGGGACAGATCTTCTACCGCGGGCGAGAAATAACAAAATGGGCCGCCGCCGACATCGCCGTCAAGGGCATGGTGCGATCCTTTCAGATATCGGCCGTCTTCCTGAACTTGACGGTGATGGAAAACATTTTAGTGGCTCTGCAGCGCAAGCTCGGCAAATCCTTCCACTTCTGGCGTTCGGATCGGTTGCTGAACCGTCTGCACCAACGGGCCTTCGAGCTATTGGAAGCCGTTGGACTCGGTGACTACGCCGATATGAAAGCGGTGGAGCTGCCCTACGGGCGCAAGCGGGCCCTGGAAATCGTCACCACGTTGGCATTGGAGCCCGAAATGCTCCTGCTGGACGAACCCATGTCCGGCATGGCCCGCGAAGACATCGGCCGCATTTCGGCGCTAATCAAACAGGTAGCGGCAAACCGCACGGTGCTCATGGTGGAGCATAACCTCAGCGTGGTGGCAGACCTCTCCGATACCATCTCCGTTCTGCACAACGGTCAGATTCTGGCCGAAGGAACCTACGAACAGATTACGTCCAATCCGGATGTGATAGAAGCGTACATGGGGACCGGCCATGAGTGAAGACAGCCTGATGCTGAAGGTCCATGATCTCCACGCTTATTACGGCGAGTCGCACATACTGCAGGGGATGAACTTCGAGGTCCCCGACGGTGAGGTGGTCACGCTTCTGGGGCGCAACGGTGCCGGCAAGAGCACCACCATGAAGGCCATCATGGGCATCGTGAGCCGCCGCAGCGGCCTGGTGGAATTCCAGGGTGCCAACCTCACCACTCTTCACTCCAACCGCATTGCCCGCCTGGGTGTGGCCTACTGTCCCGAGGAGCGCGGCATCTTCAGCAGCCTCACGGTCACCGAAAACCTGCTTCTGCCTCCGGTAGTGCGGCCGGGGGGTCTGTCGCTGGAAGAAATCTACGAGCTGTTTCCGCGCCTGAAAGACCGCGGCCGCAGCCAGGGCACCAAGCTCAGCGGCGGCGAGGCCCAGATGCTGGCCATCGCCCGCATCCTGCGCACCGGCGCGGGTCTGCTGCTGTTGGACGAACCCACCGAGGGGCTGGCCCCTTTGATCGTCAAGCAGATCGGCGACATCATCCGCCACCTCAAGCAGAAGGGCTACACCATCTTGCTGGTGGAGCAGAACTTCCACTTCGCGGCCACCGTGGCCGACCGTCACTACGTGGTGGAAAACGGGGTGGTGGTGGACATGATCCCCAACGACCGGATTGCTGCCAACACCGAAAAACTGAAACGGCTCTTGGGGGTTTAACAGTAACCGTCAGTGAAAGGAGCGAGAAAATGAAAAAATTTGTCAGTCTGCATCTGGTGCTGGTAGCGGTCCTGCTTTTGGCCATGCCGGTCTCGGCCGAACTCAGCGACAACGTCCTAAAAATCGGTGTGCTCAACGACCAGTCGGGGACTTATTCCGACCTGAGCGGCAAGGGATCGGTTGAGGCGGTCAAGATGGCCGTGGAGGACTTCGGCGGCAAGGTGCTGGGCAAGCCCATCGAGGTGGTGTCCGCCGACCACCAGAACAAGCCCGACATCGGCGCCAGTATCGTCAATGAATGGATCGACGTCGGCAAGGTAGACATGGTCATCGACCTGCCAACCACCTCGGTTTGCCTGGCGGTGCAGGAGATCTGCAAGAACAAAAACCGCATCGACATCATCTCCACCGGTGCCTCGGTCATCCTGACCAACAAGAACTGCTCGCCTACCGGCTTCCACTGGACCTACGACAACTACGCCCTGGCCAAAGGCACCGGCCTGGCCATGGTCAAGGACGGCGGGGATACGTGGTTCTTCATCACCGCCGACTACGCTTTCGGCCACGATCTGGAGAAGACTACCTCAGAGGCCGTCATCAAGGCCGGCGGCAAGGTGCTGGGCTCTGTGAGTCATCCCTTTCCCAACAACGATTTTTCCTCCTTCCTGCTGCAGGCTCAGGCCAGCGGCGCCAAGGTCATCGGCCTGGCCAACGCCGGCGGCGACACCATCAACGCCATCAAACAATCGTCCGAGTTCGGCATCACCCAGGCCGGACAGCGCCTGGCCGGCCTGCTGGTCTTCATCTCCGACGTGAACAGTCTGGGGCTGCAGACCGCCCAGGGCCTGGTGGTGACCACCGGGTTCTATTGGGACTACAACGACGAAACCCGGGCCTGGTCCAAGAAATGGAGCCAGCGCATGAACGGCCGCATGCCCACCATGAGCCAGGCCGGCTGCTACTCCGGCGCCATGCACTACCTGAAGGCCGTGCAGGCCGCCGGCACCGACGAGGCCAAGGCCGTGGCCAAGAAAATGCGGGAAATCCCGGTCAACGACTTCTTCGCCAAAAACGGCAAGGTCCGCGAGGACGGCCGCATGGTGCACGACATGTACCTGGCCCAGGTCAAAAAACCGGAAGAGTCCAAATACCCTTGGGACTACTACAAGATCTTGCGGGTGATCCCCGGGGACGAGGCCTACAAGCCGCTGGCCGAAAGCGAGTGTCCTTATCTGAAGAAATAGCTCGTTTCCGTCCATAAATGGCCCTTTTCCGCAATTTCGATGTCAATCGGCGGAATCGCTTGTGCGGCGTACATAAGTACGCCTCCGCGCAATGCCGCTGATTTCCTTGAACTTGTAGAAAATTGCTCATTTCTGAATCGGAAACTAATCAGTGCCCTTAATGAAACCGTGGATGGGCACAAATTGGGCCTTTCATTGCGGCGGTTCAGGTGTCGAGCTGGTCGAATTCCCGGTTGATGCGGGCAATCTGACCCTGGTCGGCAAAACTATAATAGCGGTTGTTCCCGATGACAAGTT
>JBATHN010000834.1:0-4924 GCA_049666885.1 Desulfobacterales bacterium | reverse complement strand
ATACATTGGAGACGTCAATGCCGCGGGCGGCGATATCGGTCGCCACCAGCACCTGATATTTGCCCGACTTGAAGCCGTTCATGGCGTCCTGACGCCGCGCTTGAGACAGGTTCCCCTGCAGTGAGGTAGAACGATACCCGGCTTTGGCCAGTTTTTCTCCCAACTGCTTGGCGCGATGTTTGGTGCGCGTGAAAACCAGAACAGAATCGGTGCTCGTATTGCCAAGCAACTTGAGCAAAAACGCCGCTTTCAAATGCCGAGCGACAGGATAAAAGGTATGGCTGACCGTGTCTGCCGGCGCCTCATGCCCTACCTGTACCCTGACCTGGTTCTTTAAGATGTCATCAGCCAGTCGCCGTATTTGAGTGGGCATGGTGGCCGAAAACAACAGGGTCTGACGATCCGATTGCGGCAGGTGGGATAAAATCCGGCGAATATCCGGCAAAAAACCCATGTCGAACATCTGGTCGGCTTCGTCGAGCACAAGCACTTCCACTTGGGAAAGATCCACTGTCCGCCGCCTGATATGGTCGAGTAGCCGCCCCGGGCATGCGACGACAATGTCAGCGCTCTTCAGCAATTGCACCTGCGGCTGAATTCCAACGCCGCCATAAACCGCAACGCTTCGCAGGCCAGTTTTAGACCCCAGGATTTCAATGTCCTGATGAATTTGTTGAGCCAATTCACGGGTGGGGGCAATGATCAAGGCGCGCACACGTTTGCGCTGCCCGCGCAACAATCGATGTAAAATCGGCAACACAAAGACGGCAGTTTTTCCGGTGCCGGTCTGGGCCAATCCCATTAAATCACAACCCTGCATGACTTTGGGAATGGCCTGAGTTTGAATAGGGGTCGGGGTGGAATACCCAGTGGCTGCAATACCCGCCGCAATCTTGGGGTGAAATAAAAATGCTTCAAAGTTCAAATGATGAGGCTCCTTATACATTAGAATTGTTTCTGTTTTAAAAATACCTTCTGCGATGAGAAGTACCTTTCGCCCTGCATCGTTTCGCTTATTTTTCGCTGGAAAAGCAAGCAGTACCCATCATCGAAAGTTAGATTGTGGTTCATACGCAGGATAGGAACCAAGTAAAGAGCGAGGTGTCCGAAGCGGAGTACAAAAGGCGAGAGTTGATGTGTGGTCGTCTTCCCCGGAAATCACTCTAAAATGCTTAAAATTTTAGACTGGAGGATGTAACAATAAGAAATGTTGTGTTCCTTCAGAAAAAAACCGCCCCGCCCGTTGTAGGCGGAGCCATGTTGATTGCTCCCACATTAACACTTATTATGACGAAAGCAAGTTATTTATTTTTAAAACGATAAATTGCAGATAGGCGATGAGTGACGGCGCATTCAGCGGCTTGTCCGCTGCAATGCCTCCTTAGGGTCACGGTAAGAAATAATTCCACAAGATTGCGCCGGATTTGGGTTCATCTACAAGGCACATCAAGCGACGCATATCGAGATGCTTGTCGGTGGATGTAACGCAGAAGATGGACCCAAAGACAAGCAAGATGTGGAATTATTTTTTGCTGGGGTCCTTAAACACACCAACTTCGCTCCGCAGTTCCTTTGTGCCCCTCGATGTATGGATATACGCCACCAGCTGCGGTAACCTATTTTTTTTCAATGGATTTATTTTTACAAGATCCACTGCACCGATAGATTCCAAAACGGATTTCAGCCAGGATGGGTATGAATGGTAAATTTCCAAACCTTCAAGCCGGCAACCAGCATCCGCCATGTATTCCGATGGATGACGATCGGTTTGCCATTCGATGACATAGGGCACCATTCCTCCCGCTAAGAGTCGACCGTCATCGGGAAGTCCAAAATACCAGCTTAGATTGCCCCGACTGAGCAACGTGGCTTTACCAAATTCGAACGTGGTTTGTTGCAGCAACTTTTCGATATTTTTCGTGTTCACCACCCAAGTGAGCAGAGTGGGCTGCGCCTTGATCTGTCGCCGGATATAGGGGTCATCCAGGCCGTACCATCGCAGATTTTCAGGCGGTTCAGTATCAGGATTGATAGCCATAACTTCAAGAAATACATTACCGCCAAGTTGCAGCACGTGATTGTGGGTCCCCATTTTTTCATGCACACCGCCATAGGGCATATCGACTCCTAAGCACTCGTTGACATAGTCAATGCCCTGTGTGAGGTCAGCCGCCCCTATAACCAGATGATCGATTTTTGTTTGCATATCACAACAATTCAGGATATTTTTCTCGTTGGATCTCATAATATGACCCCAACGTGAAAGGAAGCCCCATGAACGAGAGCTCCATTAGAATCAGACTCATGAAGGCTGACGACTTTGACGCTGTGGTTGGGATTGATGAGAAAGTCCTCAAGGCTTCCCGACCGGAGTACTATAAACTGAAGTTTGAAAAACTTTTCAATACCAAAGACTACTTGCCCACCTCGCTTGTGGCAGAGGAAGAAGATGGAACGGTGGTGGGCTTTGTAATGGGGGAACTCTATATGGGAGAATATGGCATTTTCCAGGAAGAAGCAAGTCTGGATACCATCGGCGTTGATCCTCGTTACCAGAACAGGGGCATCGGTGAGCAGTTGATCAATGAATTTATGGATCATTTGAGACAAATCGGCGTTCAAAAAGTAAACACGTTGGTCGACTGGAATGATTCCAAATTGATACAATTCTTTAGCGCGAACCAATTCAGCCCCTCAAAAACCATTAACCTGGAGCGAAAGCTTTGACGGTAAGGGATTGGTGACGGCATTCATACGGGCACACAAGTGAAACAGTGATTTTGAGCGCTAAGAAAAAACACACGGACATTTTGATCATCGGCGGGGGGGCCATCGGAGTCTGCTGCGCGCATTATCTGACGCGTTCGGGGCGGCAAGTATGCTTGATTGAAAAAGGAGACATCGGCTGCGGTGCCTCCCTCGGCAATGCCGGTCTTGTCATACCCGGCCAGAGCATCCCGTTGGCTGCGCCCGGGGTCATCAGCAAAGGGCTCAAGTGGATGCTCGATCCGGAAAGTCCTTTTTACATCAAGCCGCGGCTCGAGCTTGATTTTTTAAAATGGCTTTGGAAATTTTCGCGCCACTGCACCGCGGGTCACCTTCGCACGGCGGTGCCCCTCCTTAGGGACCTCCAATCGGCCAGCATGGAACTTTTTAAAGAACTGGCGACCATCAAAGAAATCGATCTCGAACTCAGGCAAGAAGGAATCGTTGATGCCTACCGCGACCGTCAGGAATTCGAAAAAGGAATGCGAACCGCCGGTCTGCTGCGACAATTCGGTCTTGAAAACAGGATTCTGGGCAGGGACGAAATCCACAGTTTGCTTCCCGCGATCCGAACCAACATCGTCGGCGGTGTTTTTTATACTCAGAATGCCCACTTGGTGCCTGAGCGGTTTGTCCTCGGCCTGGCCCGCCATGCCGAACAAAACGGTGCCGTCATTCATACGCATACCGAAGTCATCGGGATGAAGAAATCCGGCCGCAGGATTACGTCGGTGCTGACGACGCGCGGTGATTTTAAGGCGAATGATATTGTCCTGGCTGGTGGATCCTGGTCCCCGATAATCGTGCGTCATCTCGAACTAAGATTGTATGTTGAGCCGGCCAAAGGATACAGCATCAGCTATAAACGGCCGATGAACTTCCCGGAGATGCCCCTGGTTCTGGTCGAGGCCAAGGTGGCGGTCACGCCCATGGATGACGTTCTGCGGTTCGCCGGAACATTGGAGCTGGCGGGTTGGGATCTTGCGATCAACCTTCGCCGGGTAAAGGCGATTTTGAAGAGTATCCTATTATATCTGCCGGAGCTTGACCCACGATCACTTGATTTGATCGAAATCTGGCGCGGCCTGCGACCTTGCACGCCGGACGGGTTGCCCCATATCGGAAGGCCGAACAAACTTGACAATCTCATTGTCGCCACCGGCCACGCCATGAAAGGCATATCTCTGGCGCCCGTAACCGGAAAATTGGTTGCCCAGCTGGCTGCCGGTGAGCGCCCGGATATAAACTTATCCGCCTTGAACATCGAACGGTTCTGTTAAAATGGAGATGTTCAATAAAATACTCTCAGATTAATTTTGCCCGGCGACGCATCTCATTGGTTAACGAATCAACCGGCAAAATTAGAAGCAGGAGGCGCGGCATGAAAGATGATCGTGGGTTGTACTATTACCCGAATCCGTTGCAAAAAAAATTCCGGATGTACGTTAAGGAAATGCACGGTGAAATCTGTTTCAGGATGTGGAATTCCGATGATCCGGAACTGTGGAAAACCCATGGATGGGTGCCCTACGGCGCCATCCGGGAGGCAGCGGCGTTATATGACGGTAAGACCATCGACCCCAAGCAGGCTTATGACATCGAGGTCGCCCGGGCCTTGATGAAACACAGCGGCTAAACTTTTTATAGACAACCGAAACGATCGATCTTGTCTTCTGATAAATTGAACATTTTTCTGCGAAACAATCTCAGATTAACCGGAATCCCGCCGCAGCTCTTTGATCTGTTGACTCAACGGTTGAAATTCCCCAATCCCAAGTACCTCGAAAACGCCCGCATGGGGCGCTGGAATCGCGGTGTTCCGAAAGAGCTGCGCTTCTATCACCACCTCAGGGGCGGCGGTCTTGAGATCCCACGCGGCTTCATCCGCCAGCTGATCACCACCTGCCGCAGGCTCGATATCGCCTATAGCGTCGAGGACCGTCGGCGCAGTTTGCCGCCGCTGGATTATGCCTTCAGCGGGCACCTGCGCCCCTTCCAGCAGCGAGCTGTTCAGCATATGCTCCGCAAAGAGTTCGGCACCCTGAACTCCCCGACCGGTTCCGGCAAGACCGTCATGGCCCTTTACATCCTGGCCCAACGCAAACAGCCCGCACTGATCGTCGTGCACACCGCCGATTTGGCCCGTCAGTGGTCCGAG
>JBATHN010000833.1:0-16486 GCA_049666885.1 Desulfobacterales bacterium | reverse complement strand
GCAGAGGGCGGTTGTGACGGCTTGCGGGGGGCGGGTTGGTCTGCTATCGCCTCGCTTTTCTTCTCTGCCGGCTCTGTGGGCCGCAACTTCTCCGGAGGGGCGGTTGTTGCGACCGGTTCGGCCTGGGCCGTTGCAGGGGGTGGTTGTGACGGCTTGCGGGGGACGGGTTTGTCGGTTTTAGGTCCTATTGCAACTGTCGGTGCATCCGTTTTCTTGCCGCTTAAAAAATACACCGAAGATACGACAACCGCCAGCAACACAACTCCCGTGATGGCGATTGCCGGCAATTTTTGACGGAATAAGTTCGACAGGGCCCGATCCGATCCTTTGTGCCATTGGCGCAGGACGCTCTTTACCGTCTTATCGGTTATGTTTCTTTCCCTGCACTTATAGGCCGCCGTCAGTATGCGGTCGCAGGCGATGTTGATTTGGCGTGGAATTCCTTTGGTGAATTTATAGACCGGTCGAATGGCCGCCTGGTCGAATCTTACGGGCGGCCCTGTCGAGGATATCGAGATGCGGTGCTGGATATAGGCGACCGTTTCTTCGTAATCAAGGGGACTGATAAAGTAGTTGACCGAAACCCGTTGTCCGATCTGCCGCAGAGAAGGTGCCCCGAGCATCTCGGAAAGTGCCGGACGGCCGATCAGAACGATCTGCAGCAGTTTGTCGCGGGTCGTCTCCAGGTTCGACAGCAGGCGGACCTGTTCCAGCGCCTCATCTGAGAGCAACTGGGCGTCATCGATAAACAAGGCCACTTTTTTACCTTCCCGCTTTTTCTGGATCAAAAAAGCATTGAGGGCATCCGTCAGGTCCTTTATCGTTCCGATATCATTGCTGATCTTGAATTCGGTGGTGATCGTTTTCAGCAGCTGTAACGGGCGGAGACCGGTCTTGGCCGTGATGTAAGCCGCAACGACTTCCTGGGGCAGACGTTCCACAAATGACCGGCAGACCGTTGTTTTTCCGACCCCGATCTCGCCGGTAATGACACTAAAGCCCTCGCCTTCCATGACGGCATACGTCAGATGGGCGAGGGCTTCCTCATGGTGACGCCCTAGAAAAAGACGTTCGTGGTCGGTGGGTTGTCTGAAAGGATTTTTATTGAAACCAAATAGTTGCCGATACATGCGGTGCTTGTTCTGAATGGGTTACGGTGAAGTAAGTGCCCATGCATGTTTTGGACGCCAAAGAATGTATCCTGTGGATGTCCAAAATATTTTTCAGATGAATGCGGCAGTCTAAAGTTTTTTAAACGATTTTGCAAGAACCCCCATAAAAGCGGCAGAAATTAAAGAATGAAAATGAGGTGGGCTCCTCCGCCCGGATAAACGGTTTTGGCTAAGTTTTTTCCGCTGGGTCGAGATGGTTAATGAATTCTCGGAACCACGGCGGGTTGAAGATAATGATGTAGGCAAAAAAAACGGCCGCCAGCGGGAAGAAAAAAACCACCAGGTCCAGCAGAAGGATTGCGGCGGCCAGAAGGATGCGGTTGGTTAGGCTCATAGAAGACCCCTTCAAAGCTATCGGTGTTAAGATAAAGGTTTTAGACTGCGTTTCCAATCTGCACCAAGACCAGTCGAGCGGTTGAATTTTTCGATAATCGGCTTATGTTTTTTCTAATATTTTCAAAGGTCGAAACCGAGTAATGCAGAAAAATGAAAAGGATGATGCGCATGGTAAAAAAAATAATGATCGCTGTCGACGATTCAATGCATTCAAAAAATGCGGTTCGCTATGTTACACGGCTGTCTGCCCGTCTGGAAAATTTAAAATACGTTCTTTTCAACGCCCAGCCCATGGTGTCGCAGTTCTTGGTTGAGGAGGCGAGGAAAACCGGTAATTCCCAAAGGGAGTTGAGAGCGGTTATGGAGAGAAACGCGATAAGATCCCAGATGCTGCTCGATAGTTACCAGTTGATGATGGTTCAAGAGGGTGTCGAAGAATCCCGCATTCAGACCGTGACTCAGCCCCGAAAACTCGATATCGGCAAGGACATCATCGAATATGCGCAAGCCGGCCGCTTCGATGCCCTGGTCATCGGACGGCGTGGGATTTCAAGCTTGCAGGAACTTTACATGGGAAGCGTTTCATCCAACATCACGCAGAATTCAAACGTTATTCCGGTATGGATTATCGGCGGCGATGTCGCTCCGGCCAAGTTTCTAGTGGCTGTCGACGGGTCGGAATACAGCCTGCGCGCGATCGACCACTTGGCGTTTGCATTGAGCAATGCCGTCGGCATCAGCCTGACATTTCTTCACGTCAGGCCCAAGCTCAAGGATTACTGTGAAGTCGATTTCGAGGCAACCCGCGCCAAAGCGCTGGAAGACTTGATTCGAAAGGGCGACAGGGCCTGCATCGATAATTTCTATTCCGTCGCCCTCAAAAAGCTCAATGAATTCGGCATCGGGGAAGATCGTATTCTAACCAGGACGGTTACCGGTCTTGCCAATATAGGAACAGCCATTCTGAAAGAGGTTCAAAGCGGGAGTTACGACACGGTCGTGATGGGGCGCAGCGGTGTCAACAAGAGTTTTTTTACGGGCAGTGTCACAAACACGGTGTTGAACAAAATCTCGAAAGGCGCCGTCTGGCTGGTTCCTTAGTGGCCCTATTCGTAAATACGGTGGTATTCAATGACCGATGCATCCCGCCGCGCCGTGTTGCTTGGCGCTCGCATACAGCTTGGTATGCTCGCTTCCCGCGCCTTGCCAGGCGGGCGCCTCAACGCCCAAAATTGCGAACTTATTTTTTCGTGAACCCTTAGTGCCAGCGATCTCTAAGGCACAGACTTCTGCCATTCTTTGGCAAAGATCCCGGCCACTCGGTCGACCTGGCTGGCGTCGATATTGAGCGCCTTGGCCACTTCCAAATAGAGGCTCTTGCGGTCATTGTTTTCGGCGCCCACCAGGTTGCGGACCGTGCCTTTATCCCGCACGCTCAGGCTGTCGGTTTGGGCAATGACCACATAGCCGTCCCCGCCCTCTCTGAGGACCCCGCTGGCGAACCAGGGTTTGAGCTGCGGGTAACGGTTTTTCATCCGGTTTTTAAGCTCACGGATGGCGGGGTTCGAGACCGTCGTGACTTCTTCGGCCCAGGCGGTTGAAACCAGAAGTGCAAAAAGGGATCGATCCTTTTGATATCCTTGCTGCTTTTTTTCGGGCGCCACTGGTTTCTCCGGTTGCGGTCCGCGGATATCTTCCACGATTTCACCGGCCACTGATTCGACTTTCTCGGCTGGAAAATAAATGTTGATCGTTACACAGGCACCGATCAGAAGAATGGCGATAAAAAACACCGCCCGAAAAACCCGGTTGGTCGATCTCATGGACACCTCCTTCCGTTAACGAGTGCCCATCCACTGCTCTCTTGAGGGCACTGATATGTTACCGAGTCAGAAATGCGCAATTTCTGGATGGAAACTATCGAATCACCGGGCCACCGCCCGTACCCGATATGCGTTTGATCCGTTTCACCATGTCTTTGAAACTGATCCGATTGTTTGGATTCAAATTTACTACATCGACTCCGGAAAAACCACTCTTTTTGACCAGATATTCCTTACTGTCTTCCATTATGGTCCCGTTAACCTTGAAAACGTCGTTTTCAAGTGATGCGGCAATTCCGATTTTCCAGTAGGGGAATTCCCTGAAGAATCTCGCGAACGATCCGGCCAGACCCACGAACGGACTCCCACCGCCGCCGAGGCTGGCGATGCTTTCCACGGCCCGCACGTTGATTTTCTGCTGTACGCCTTTCTTTGAAACCGTTTCCAGCCGCAGTTCGAATTTTTGCGGCTGGCCGCTGACGATTTCCACCTCAGTCGCGCTTCCCCGAAGGATGCCCCGTATTTTTCCAAAGGCGGTACCCGCTGTCATTTTTTCCAGGCCGAGGTCGTTGATACGACTGTTGAAAAAAAACACCGGTATGGAGGTCAGCGGACCGGAAATGCCCGGATCGATAATGTCGATTCTGCCGTCGAAAATATCGATGGTCACCGTTCCCCGGCTGCTAAGCCGGTTGTTTTCCAATCTGACCGATTCAAGCCGGCCGGCGAGGATTCCTCCGGTAGGCTGCGACCATATCCCTTTCAGCAAGTTGTCGATTTCGATCCCGGTTGCGGAAAGATGTGTTTCGAGCTTGGCGTGCTCGTTAAACAAGTTGGTGAGGGCCACCGGGCCGAGGTCTATCCGGCCGGAAAAGAGGCGCAGTGCGGGAGGCTGCCGGAGCACCAGCCGATTGGGGCCGATGTCGAAATTCAGGGTCAGCGGCTGTTCAGCCAGGTAGGGCAGCTGCATTTTTTTCACCGTCAGGTGTCCGGTAAGGGTTGACGAAGGCGCGGCTTCCTGTGCCGACTGATACCAGAAGGGTAGGTCCAGGTCGACATCTGAAAGTGAGATGGTCCCGTTCTTGCTGCTGACATGACCCTGCTGCCAATAAACGCGCCCTTTGGCGTGCATGGATCGCAGGCCGCCGTATAAGGCGATTTCGCCCCTGATTCGGCCATCGATCCGGACATCGCTCAGGTTAGGTTGGTCGTACTTGTGAGGCTCGGCGACCAGATGCCGGTAGAGCGACTCTGCTTTCACTGCGGGCACATTGAGGCGTAGATCTATCATCAGGTCCTCAGTCGTCGATCGCGCCGAGCCGGAAACCGTCAGTACAATCAGGTTCTTGAGGGAGGTTTCCAGACGGTCGACGATCAAAAGCCCCTGATCGGTCTTTATTTTCAAACGCCCCGAGGCGCTGAAGGGCATGGTGCCGAGGTCGAGGTAATATTTGCCCCAGAGAATTTCTCCGGCCGTCGCCGTCAATCGAACATCCGATTGAACGGCGCCCGCCTCACGACCAAAACGGGTGTTGGTTTCAACCGCGACATCCAGTTTCTCGGCAAAACGGCTCTCCCCCGGGTTGCTGAATTGAAAGTCCTGCAGAGCCATCCGGCAATCCAATGACCCGCCGCCGCCGGTCTGCCATTTCAGGTCCAGATCGAGAGTGTCTTGTGCGTTGAAGCGCCAGTCAGCCGGCAGAAAACCCCAGGAAGCGGCCGCTTGCAGAAGGGCGTTGTTGCGACCTTGAAGCCTCAGAAGCGTACGTTCTCCGGTTCGGGTTAACGATCCTGCGAGGTTTGCCAGCGTGGAGCTGGACAGGATGATACGGGGCAGCGACATCTCCCCGTTTTGCAGATTAAATCGTCCGCGATCCAGTTCGACCCTAACCTGCGTCAGACGCTGCGACCCAGCGGTCAGCCGGGCGCCCGGACTGCGGGTGTGCAGGCTAACGTCCAACACGGGAAAATGCCCGGAGGCGCTCACAAGCGGCCGGAATTCCGTCAAAACCCCATACTTGGTGGTGATCGCCATATCAGTGGCTTCCAGGCGCAACTGGACTTGGGGGTCTGCGAGATAACCGTTGGCCTGCACGCTTCCGGACAATAGTGCCTGCAGGCGATTGTCGGCGTCGTGATATGCGACCGGGATACGCTGAAACATGAACTGCAGGTTTCCCTGCCATTCGGACCCTTTCCCGGTCAGCGGGCCGTCAACGCTTCCCTTGAGACCGATGGCACCGGAGACTGCCAGAGGCACCGGCCGGCCCCCGGCTAAGCCGGTATACAAGGAGCCAAACTGATCGGCATCGAGTCGTCCCTCCGTGAGGCTGAGCTGCAACCGGTAAGGGGTGCCGACCTCGAGCCGGGCCGTGCCCGAAGCCTTCAGCAGACCGGCGGCTTCGAGAGACCACCCGGCCAGGTCGAGCACTTTTTCTGCCGCACGATAAACGCCTCGCCCCTCAAAGGCCAACCGCTTGGTCGGATACGGACTGGCCGCGGCTATCATGGGGGTCTTGAGATGCCCGGTTAAGTTCAATTCCGGTAGGGTGATTTCATTGCGGTCCGGTTGGTATGTCAGCCGGACCGTAGCCGTGATATCATCAGCGCTGAATGGTGATGCGGAAATCCGGCCACCGGAAAATACGACCTCTCCGGCAATCGAGCCGGTTTCCGCGCGAGCGGTCGGCTCGAGGTGGATGCGGTAGTCGGCAATCGCCACGCGCGTGTCCGCTCCGATCCGCGATTCCAGCATCCGGCCGCGGGCATTGATCCTGTTGGCTGCGTCCGATTCCAGTCGAAGCCCATCGAGCACCAATTGCATTGCGTCATCGATGATGGTGAGCCGGCCGTTATCTGCTTCCAGGGAGGACCAGGCGATATCGGATATCAGAAAATAACCAACTACCTTTCGCACCAGCCGACCAACCAATGAAGGGGTTGCGGCTTCTGAAAGGGCTGCCGGCAGCCGGGCGTCCGTTTTCACGAGCGCCGAAAAATCCTTTATCCGCAGATGCTCGACGACGAGCTTACGGCGGCCGAAAGGGCCGGTTATGCGGGCATCGACCGTGATCAATCCGAGTTGCAGGTCGAAACCATTCCTGCCATCCGTCGGGCGCGCATTGAGGTCACGCGCTTGGAGGTGCAGCGGGTTGAGACTGTAGGACAGTTCCCCGACGGTGACTGCTACACCGGACAGATTTGAAATCTGTTCGGCCGCTAGCTCCTTTACCCTGGAAGGGTGTCGATAAAAATACCCACCAACTAGAATCAGAGCGATCAGGCAGGCGCCGGCCAGCCCGACGGTCGTGAGCATCAGCCATTTGAGCACACTTCGTCCGGGTGGTTTGGTTTCGCTATGGTTGACGTGCATTTCCGGCATGTCGCATCTCGACAAATCAACAGAAAGACGTGAAGGGTCTCGATTGTAAAACCACTCTGGTCTTGGTCGGAGTGGAAATTCACCTTTCCCGAATGGACATTACTTAAGGAACGGTGAGGCTGGCGTCAAGTCACCGGCGATCGATTTTCCACTCTGCCGGCGATTATTCCCCCTGCCGAGCCTTGGACCCGTTGCGGTTGACAATGGGCAAACTGAATTTAACTTGGTCCATTGTTTAATTACCGGTGCATATTCAGTTTCCGTTCATAAGTGGCTTTTTTCGCAATTCCCCGCCTGCTTCGGGACAGGTCGGCGTCAATCACGCCATGGGCGTGACAAGTCCGGAATTGCTTGTGCGGCGTAAACAAGTACGCCTCCGCGCAATCCCTTGATTTCCTTGAACTTGCAGAAAATTGCACATTTCTGGATCGGAAACTTATCAGTGCTCTTTTTAAAACCGCGGATGGGCACTACCCAATGTTCCTTTCTCCGGACGGCGTGAAGTTCACTTAAACCGGTTTAATTGCAGCCCAGAGGAATATTTTGATGAAGATTCGTCCTTTTTTACTAAGCGTATGCGTGCTGTCGATGACCGTCGCCGGTGCCGTCGGCAGTGCCGACGCACGGAGCCGGTCGCGGTTGCACAAAATTCTCGAATCCGGTCAGTTGCGGGTCGGCACTACAGGCGACTGGAATCCCATGTCGATCCGGGACCCGGCCACAAACAGCTACAAGGGATTCGACATCGATGTGATGAACGCGCTTGCCGACGATATGGGCGTCAAGATTCAGTTCGTGCCCACCGACTGGAAAACACTGATCAACGGCATCGTCGCCGACAAGTACGACATGAGCACCAGTGCATCGATTACCGTCAACCGGATCCGCACCGTCGGTTTCACCCGGTCCTACTACCAGGTCAAAACCGTTCCGGTGACCCTGAAAACCAATTTGCAACGGTTCAAGAATTGGGAGGACATCAATCAACCGGCTGTGACCGTGGCTGTCACTCTCGGCACATCGCAGGAACAACAGGTCAAGCAGTTTTTTCCCAATGCGAAGATTCGCGCCATTGAAGCACCGGCCCGCGATTACCAGGAGGTGCTTTCCGGGCGGGCTCAGGTTTCGGTGACCAGCAACCTGGAAGCGTCGCGGCTGATTCAGTCGCATGCGGGACTGGCTGTTGTGCCGGTGAAAGAACCGCGCAGCCCCGCCGACTTGGCGTTTATCGTTCAGCAGGACGACATCGTGTGGTTGAATTTTCTGAATCAGTGGATCACCATCAAAGAAAACGAGGGGTTTTTCGATCGGCTTAAAACCAAGTGGCTGATGATGGAGTGAGGACTTGGTACTTGATTTTTAGCAGCCTGTCAAACAAACGGTGGAAATGGGGACCGAATGGACCGACGGATCGCATCGTTGACCGGCGTTGCAGTTTTCTTATGGCTTCTGATCATCAATGGATGCAGCCGGACAGAATATCAGTGGGGGTGGTACGAGGTGCTTCCAACCACGCTGAGAGGGACCGACAATCTCATGTTTCTTCTCGGCGGTCTGCGGTTGACCATAAGCTTGGCTTCGGTTTCGATCGTCATTTCCATCTGTCTCGGATTGTTGGTCGCCCTTCCGGGCTTGGCCGCGAATCGGTTTCTACGGGCTTTCAACCGTGTTTATGTCGAGGCTTTTCGATCCATACCAACGCTGGTCATGATACTCTGGGTTTATTACGGTCTGCCGGTTGTTTTTGGGATCTCTCTTGGACCTTTTACCGCCGGTGTTTTGGCTCTGGCGCTGTGCGACAGCGCGTTTGAAGCCGAGATTTTTCGCGGCGGCATTCAGTCCATAGAGCGCGGACAGGTCGAGGCGGCTGATGCCATCGGGCTTGGCTACGTTCATAAGATGCGTTTCGTGATTTTACCCCAGGCAATTCGCCGGATCCTGCCGCCTTTAGGAAATCAGTTCGTCTACATGCTCAAAATGTCTTCCCTCGTATCCGTCGTTGGTCTCCAGGAACTGACGCGCAAAGCCAATGAACTGACGGTCACGGTCTATCGGCCGCTCGAAATCTACACCGTTCTGGTTTTGGAATATTTGCTGCTGATCTTGATTGTGTCCTGGTCGGTACGGTGGATGGAAAACCGCCTGGGTTCCAATACCCAGGTCTACGGACGTTGATTGATCCGGAACCGGCTGTGGCCGGAATCTGTGCCGGGGGTATGCAGAGATCACCGCCAATGTCCAACAAGGGCCGACGAACGCCATTACCCATGATCTTGACTGCTTTCGACGATGCGAGCCTTCGAGCTGCACGGCGGGCGCTGATAGCGTTTGCTTTAAAAAAGCCACAGCGCCCTTGGTTTAGGGCCATAAATGGAGAAATATTCTAATGAAAAAGGTGAAAAAAGTCGTGAAAAGAGACATCTTCAAGACCGGTTCCGCCAGGGACAAGGCGCAAAAGGGTGCTGTTTCGAAGCGGGAGGACCAGCCGGATTGTTCCGGAACGGCCGTTGTCCACTGCAATCAATGGGAGTGTTTCACACGGGTCCTGTGTCGTGAGAAAGAATCCGATACCGCGCCGATCGATTCAATATAAACCGTTAAGATATCGGTCGGCCATTAGCCCGGCGATCGCCGACACCTTGATTTTGTCGATCTGCAGCACCTTTCCGACATCTGGATCTACTTTTGACCGTCATGATTTCAAAGCCCTGATAGCCGCTGCTTCAACGATTCGGGCAGACTGCCGTTACCACCGATAAGGCTCTGAATCTCCTCGGTGAGCCGGATGCGGTCTATTATTCTGGACAGGGCGGCAACGCTTTTTTGCAGACGTTTACGGGTCGATCTCATTTCAAGAAACTTCTGTTTCTCAGGGGCGTTGAAGCCGGCACCGCCGGCCATTAAAAACGAAATGCTCTTGAAATCCGGACCGTCTGTCAAGTCGAGCGAACCTTTGTGCGGTTCCAGACCGACCACCTGATTCAAAAGCATTATGCCGCGGCGGGCATCTCTCTGCATGTCGGCATCCGGCTCTTCGGGGTCGTCGTCAAAATAGTCGACCGTTGCCTGAAGATAAGATTTGGACTCGTCGAGCTGTCCGACGATAAACCGACGTTCTCCGCGGGTAACAATATCCAGCCTTCCGTTCGGGTACTTCTTGAGGACTTCCTGAACCCTTGCGCTGCAGCCGGCACCGCACATCTTTTGTCCGTCGAAATAGACGATACCGAACACCTTGTCATCCGCGAGGCACTCGCCGATCATCAGTTTGTAACGTTCCTCGAATATGTGAAGAGGTATCAGCTGCTCCGGCAGCATCACGATGCCGAGGGGAAAGATGGGAAGGATCTCTTTTCCGATCATCTTATCTGTTGTTCCTCTCTATTAACAGTTTCGTCTAATGACGTTTTTTACTTTATGGAACCAGTTGGCCCTATTCCGTGTGATCTTCTTCGCTATGGTAATACCCGATCAAAAATTGTCAAAACTTTCGTCGGCTTGACAAAAATTGCGAGAGCTGCGTATTGAATGC
The DNA here is from genome assembly GCA_049666885.1 of Desulfobacterales bacterium. Classification (GTDB taxonomy): domain Bacteria; phylum Desulfobacterota; class Desulfobacteria; order Desulfobacterales; family SG8-13; genus JARFQH01. The sequence continues at coordinate 6,241 of JBATHN010000833.1, read as the reverse complement.
TATGGACATTCAGGGGATTCTCATCAGAGAAATGCCGGTCCTGAAGAAACCTGTTCTGGTTGCCGGTTTCGGTGGTTGGGGCAATGCTCTCAACGTGGCCACGGATGCGCTCGACTATCTGATTCGTCATTTCGAAGCAGAGCCGTTTGCCCGGCTCGATCCAGATGCTTTTTTTCGCCACGACCAGTCACGCCCGGTGGTGAAGATCGTCGACGGAGTCCTTGAAGACATGGCCTGGCCCGACCTTACCGTTTACAGTGTGCACACCGGAGTCGAAGAATCGGATCTGGTTCTACTGAAGGCCGATGAACCGTCCCTCAACTGGTACCGGTTCACCGATGATCTGCTGGCGCTGGGCCGGGCGCTGTCGATTCAAATGGTCATCACGCTCGGCAGCATGTACGACAACGTTTTACATTCCGACCGGATAATTTCCGGTATGGCCTCGCGCGAGGCCATGCGGTCAAGGCTCAAGCAGGAGGGCCTTTATCTGATTTCTTATCAGGGCCCCAGTGCCATTCACGCCCTGATCCAGTCCGAGGCCGCTCGGGTAGGTCTCGAATGCCTCAGCCTCTGGAGTCATTGTCCGTACTACCTCCAAGGGACGTCCCATTTTGGGTTGTTGGCCTCACTGTGTAGAATTCTTGGCAAGGTGGCCGTGTTTGCTATCGACACGGCTGTCCTGGAAGAGCGCTGGACGGCATTGAACAGGCACATACAGACCCTCATCGAAACCAAGCCCGAATTGCGTGAGATGATCAATAAACTTCGTAAGGAAAAGTTCAGAGGGACTGTCAGCGAGAGGAAAACCACCGGCAAAAAAGAAGAAAAAGTCATCAATATCAAAGATTTTTTCGACTCATAGCTGATATTTTCTTTAGGAATCGGACATGGCGAAACGATTGGATGGTCGGACAGCCGTCATTACCGGGGCCGGACAGGGGATCGGCCGCGCTATCGTTCACACCTTTGCCCAGGAGGGAAGCCGGGTGTGGGCCACTAGCCGGAGTATCGCACCGCTGCAGTCCCTCGAGAAGACGACATCGGTTCGGATAGAACGACTCGATGTCACCCGGCCCGCCGATGTCGCTGCAGCGGCCCAGAAAATCGGCACGGTCGATATCTTGGTCAACTGTGCCGGATATGTGGCCTCCGGCACGATTCTCGATTGTTCGTTGGAAGAGCTGGAGCGCTCCCTGGATGTCAATCTCAGGGGCGCGTTTTATATGACCCGCGCTTTTTTGCCGGGTATGTGCACTCAGGGTACCGGATCGATCATCAACATCGCTTCGGTGCTATCGAGTATCACCAGCGCGCCCGGTCGGTTTGCCTACAGTACCGTCAAGGCCGCCCTCATCGGGTTTACCAAGTCTGTCGCCGTCGATTTCGCCACCTGGGGAATACGGGTCAACGCCGTCTGCCCCGGTGCCATCCAGACGCCGGGGCTGGAGTCGCGAATTGCCGCCAGTGAAAATCCCCGCGCCACGCGGGCGGCCTTCGTCGCTCGACACAAGATGGGGCGTCTGGGAACGGTCGAGGAAGTCGCAGCGGCCTGTCTTTATCTGGCATCCGCCGAAAGCAGCTTCGTCACGGGACAGATGCTGGTCGTGGATGGCGGTATGACCTTGTGAAAAGCCCAGGCATCGATTGGAACCGATCCGGCGGCTTCCGATCGCAAAAACATCCTTTATACCGGATTCCGAGTTCCCCCCGCCAAATGCCGATCGATGCGATGGAGCAGCCATGCCGATGACCATCCTCGACAAACGCGGAACCGATATCGATTCACGCTTTCGTTCGCTGCTGCAAAAAGCGGTGCGGCGTGGTAATGTCGAGCTGGTTTACATCACCAGTGCTATGATTCAAAGTCTGAGTTTTCGGGAGAAGAACTGGTTTCGGAACCGTGCTGCGATCATCACATTTGAAGAATGCTGGCCCTTGGGTGCCGAACTGCTCTTCAACAAAAAATTCCACAGTAAGGCGGCGGCCCTGATCAAGGTGGCGCGTTCGGCCAAGGCCCGGGATGCGACCGGACTCGGGTTACTGGCCTACCGCCTTTTCATGGGTGACCGGTCGGTGCTTGACCGGACCCCGGACGATCGCCACATCAAAATCGTCGCCGACGCCATCCGACGCCCGGACGATTTCTGGCACTGGCTGGAGCGCAACACGTCCGAAGAGGGTCGACACCCACTCATTTCAAACGCGATGCGGTTCAGGAATGCGGGTCGGCCGCGAGACCGGGCAGTGATTCAGGCGGCTGCTTATCTGGCGGTCTCCGGGGATATTCCCGAGGTGGCGACGCTGGCGGACGAAGAAAAGTCGTTTCCATACTGGGTCGCCCTTGACATGCATACGGCTCAAGGAAAGCGCGTGCTCAACGATCTGGCCAGGGACCTGCACGTCGATCTGAGGCAGCTCGAATGGACGTTGTTCTATTTCGAAGGCAGCCGTGCCAACGGAACCACGCCCTCACGCTGGTGGGACCGCAACTGTGCCTGCCGTTTCCGGAGCCTGGGCCTGCCGATCGAGGAAGCGCACCTGCTGTGGGAACCGATCAGGCCTCAACTGATGCTGGCTTTGGAGGAAGACAGTCGCCGGCTGCACCACGATATCTACACCTGGAAACTTGCCAACCGTGAACCGATCGAGACATTGAAAAAACAGATCGATCTGTACATCTCAAATTTTGAAACCGGCCAGATTGACCAGCTGGAATTGTTTTAACGGAAAAAAAGCGAAGACGGCCGAAACGTGATGCCCGAATGGCCTTTAATTGAGGACGAATACTTGGTAAACTTATCGATATTGTCTATTTTGGAACGCTTGCCGATAACACGGCCAACCCGGATGCTCCCGAAGTGACACCTGGTGATCCCAAACTGTTTGACCACCCCGGCACTTGACACATTCAATTGTAATTATTATAAAAATTTTTTATTTTGCGGAAAACTCGATCTTCTTCCGAGGCCACGACCATGTTCGAAACCGGTGCCGGAAAGAAACGTGATGTATAACAAGTTCTTCCTGTTTCGGGAAAAACCCTTTAAACTCGTCCCCAATCCCGAGTACTATTATGTGAGCCGCAGTCACGAGGAGGCAATGGCGCACCTGAAATACGCCATTGCCGAGGGGGAGGGGTTTGTCGAGATTACCGGAGAGGTCGGCACTGGAAAAACCACACTCTGTCGCGTATTTCTCGATAACCTCGACGACAGGACCGAGGTCGCCTATATTTTCAATCCCAGACTGGGCCCCACGCAGCTGCTCAAGACGATTGCCGATGAATTGGGTGTCAAGTGCCGTACGGGCGACACCAAGGAACTGATCGATGCCTTCAACAACTACCTGATCGACATGAAAACCGCGGGCAAAACCGTGGTTTTGCTTGTGGATGAAGCCCAAAACCTGACCCGGAATGTCATGGAACAGCTGCGGCTTCTCTCAAACCTGGAGACCAATCGTTCCAAAATGCTGCAGATCATTCTGGTCGGCCAGCCGGAACTCGGTGAATTGCTCGACTCCTACGACCTGAGGCAGTTGGCTCAGCGCATTACGCTCAGCTGCCATCTCTCACCGCTGAGTTTCAGGGAAGTCAGGGAATACATCGAGCACCGCATCCAGATCGCTTCGACTCGAACGCCGGTCGTCTTCACACACTCGGCCTACCGCCTCATCTATCGCTATTCCACAGGGATTCCCCGTCTCATCAACATTGTCTGCGACAGGGCTTTGCTGACGGCCTTTGGCCGTAATCAGAAGAAAATAAATGGCGCTATCGTCCGGGCCGCCATAAGCGAACTCTCCGAACGCGGGAAAAAGCGCAGCCGACTAAGGGAGTTAAAGAAACCGGCGCTCGTCCTGACCGTGGTGCTTTGTGTGGCGGCTCTCTTGTTCTGGTATTATCGAATAAGGCCTGTGGAATCGGTCGAAACGGTGAAAAATGGGCCCGAAGACGTCCAGGCGCAGGCACCCTCGTCGCTCGTCCCTTTCACAGAGCCGGTTTCCGATGATACACCGGCACAGACCTCTCCGGCCTCACAGCCACCGGTTGACGACCCAAACGGGGCGAGCACCGATTTATCGAAATTTATACAGGACATGGATGCCCGCTCGGCGCGGCACATCGCTCTTCAAACCGTTCTGGAACTCTGGGACGTCAAATCCAGGATCGATCCGGCACTCGACGAGCGGACCGATAACGACACCTTCTTCGAGATGGCTGCCGGGCAAAACGGGCTGGCGATGCTGCGGCTCGATTGCCGTCTCGAAATTCTCCAAAAATTAAATCTTCCGGCCATTATATCCGTGAGCCTGCCCGGCGGTTCGTCTTCGGGGTTTCTGACGGTTCTTGGGATCAAGGACAAACAGGTGACCCTGGGCCGTGCGCGATTGAACGAGACCATCACGGTGACAGAGGAAGTCTTAAAGCCATTCTGTACCGATGGTGTCTATGTCCCATGGAAGGATTTCATGTCCCCCGATGGTCTGGCGCCGAACCGGTCGCCGCGCAATGCGATTGCAGCACTGAAGAACCAGTTGAACGAGATCGGATACACCCAGCTCGATACCGGTCCGTCCTACGACGAGCGAACCAAAGAAACCGTTAGACAGATTCAAAGAAAATACGGCCTGGAGCCGGATGGAATCGTCGGAGCCCTGACAAAAATTGTGCTGTTCAACGAAAACCAGCGACTGGATATCCCGCACATCCGGCACGATTGAGAGGCGGTCGACCGGGCATGCGAATGCCAATGTCCATCCATCGATTTGCCGAGTCATACCGATGGGTGGGATGTGAACCCGTTATTATCGAGGAATGTGAAATTGTGAGTTCCATTCTGAAAGCCCTTAAAAAACTCGAAGACGAAAATCCTCCAAAAGGTCGCTCGGTGGTTTGGTCCTCCGGTCCCGCACCCCGCAGGACCATTCGTCGTTGGGACATCACTTCCGGTTGGACGGCCGTGCTGCTGTGGGGTCTGCTGATGGCGGTGGCGCTGATTTCAGTCGGAGGGATCGTCCTTTATCTGCTATCGCCGTCGGACCGCAACGCTGTGCCGACCGCGTCCGTCGGCCAGCCGGTCGCCAAACCGATTCAAGCCTCACCTCCACCCGAAACCATGGCCAAGCTATCGCCGCGGCCATCGCCGGCTCCACCGCCAAAAGAGGCTTCCCCGCCGACGGCAAAAGCTCTGCCAATGCCCAAAGCCGCTCAGCCGCCGGCCGTCAAGAAAATTCCCCCTGCTCCCCGCAAAGAAAAGCCGCCGGCTCGTGCGGTAGAAACGGAACCCGATCGCGCCGCGACCGCCGACTTGCCGGTCCTCACGACCGACTTGAAGCTTCAGGCCATATCGTGGGCAGCTGCGCCCGGCGACCGCCTGGCGGTCATAAACGGTAACATCATGCGGGAAGGCACGTCTCTCGAAGGCTATTCCATCGTTCAGATCGACAGGGACGAAGTGGTGGTCCGCAAGGGATCGGAACAGTGGAAATTGGTGTTTAATCTGAGGTAACAAAGGGGGGTGTTTCATCCGCCGCGCTGTCGGCGGATTTTTCGCAGCGGTTCCGACTCAAAAAGCGACATTTGCCCGAGGAACCGATATCACCGTTTCGATGCCAACAGTTCCAAAACTTGAGGAGGGATTTTGCGTCCATTGAATGCCATATTCGGTTATGCACCGGTCGTTGTGTATGAGAAAAAATACATGAAATTTTGAGTCAGAAGTTGCCATCTTATTTTTTTATGAGCCTTAAATGGAGCGACTGCAGCATGAAAGTTATTTTATTGATGGCGTTGACGGTAGATGGAATGATCGCCCGCGATTCGGACCACTTTCCGGACTGGACGGGTCGGGAAGACAAGCGCATGTTCAAAGAAATGACAATTAAGGCAGGCGTCTTGATCATGGGGTCGAAGACCTATGATGCGATCGGTAGACCTCTGCCGGGGCGAAAAAACGTGGTCATGAGCCGCAATAAACGCAGAATTTCCCAGCAAAAGGATCTGGTTTTTACGGATAAGCCTCCCCGAGAGTTGCTGGCTGATCTCAGACAGGAGGGGTTCGAGGTCGCCATCCTGGCAGGCGGCTCTCAGATCAACACGATTTTTGCGCGTGAAGATCTGATTGACGAAATTCACCTGACCTACGTTCCGCAGATTTTCGGTACGGGTCTTACTCTGTTCTCTGGTCCGATTTCAATGCAGCTCGAGCTGATGGATTTCAAACAACTGGGAACCGGA
>JBATHN010000832.1:0-1827 GCA_049666885.1 Desulfobacterales bacterium | reverse complement strand
GGTATAGCCGGTTCGCACCAGATAAAATGTCATCCGCCATCAAAGTCAAAATTGCTTAATGATCTTTCTTCCAATCCAGAGAATTGACCCAGTAATTCAAGTTATGATCCAGGCGACCGTCCAGGCTGATATGCAGAAAGAAAAGATTGAGCCATTCGCGTAAATCCGGAGAGTCATAACGCACGGCAAAGGCCAGCGGAGATTTAGACAACTGTCCATCCAGAATCCGGATGCTATTGGGCGGGAAGCTGGCGACCTGCCCGCGCACGGCCGATCCGTCATTCACCCCGGCATCGGTGTGACCTGCAACCACCGCATTGATCAGAATCGGTCCTCCGCCTTTGTATGTTTTTAGTTCGGCCTCGGGAAATGCTATTTTGGCATCATTTTCTCCGGTTGAGCCTAACAAAACAGCCAGCTTGGTCCCAGGTTTCTTAACATCATCGATGGATTGGATGGGGCTGTCCTGCTTCACGAACAACACGCTTCCGGTATACATATAAGGGTCGGTGAAAGCGATTTTCATGGCCCTTTTCAAAGTCGGTGTCATATCGGCCGCAAGCATGTCGGCCTTCTTGGAGAGAAGGGCAGGAATGAGACCGTCCCAGTCATAGTTGAGGAACTTGATCTTTACCCCCATTTCCTTGGCGATCATCTCACAAAGCTCTATGGAACTGCCGGTCCTCTCGCCATTTCTATCCACAAAACTGAAAGGTGCGCCCTGGGTCTGACAGGCGACACGAAGTTCTCCCCTTTGTGCAATTTCATCAAGGGTTCCTGCTGAGGCGGCTCCTAAAAAAGCGAAAAAAATCGCCAATGAGACAATTACCGAAAATACTTTTACTTTTTTCATTTTTTCCTCCTTTTTGTTTCTCATCTCATGATTGGTTTTACTTTTCTCTACTTCTCTCTGGACGCTGAACGTTTTTTTAGACCCAAATACTATGTTTATTATCCTCGGTGCTCAAATTCAGGGCGTTCGGCAAAGACGAAAACCGATGTGCCGGAATCTGTAGTGTGGGGGACTCCCAAAGCGACTTGCACACCGGGTATCACGGGCCGGACTATACCACACGCCGCCCCGCATCGCCCGATATGATCCCGTAGGCGGCCCTTTAGGATTGGTCACCTCATCGTACGGATACACCCCGAACCAGTCCTGGCACCACTCCTGGACATTACCGTGCATGTCATACAGGCCCCAGGCATTGGGTTGTTTTTGAGCTACGGGATGAATCCTGTTGTTTGAGTTGCCGCAATACCAACCTAAGGAATCCAGATTGGCATCTTTGCCACAATCAAGCTCCGTAATCCCAACGTTAGAAAATGCTTCTGTACTGCCGGCCCGACAGGCATACTCCCATTCGGCCTCGGTGGGAAGCCTATATTTTTCAGTCCCTTCTTTCTGGTTGAGCTTGCCAATGAATTCCTGCACATCATCCCATGATACCTGCTCCACCGGACAGTTATCACCGCAACCTTTTTGACTGGAGGGGTTTTTGCCCATCAAGGCCTTCCATTGGCCCTGGGTTACCACCGTTGTCTGCATGTATAGTGAATCCGTCAGATTTACCCGATGGTGTCTTTCGCCGGTATACCGACCTGCTTCATCTTCAGGGCTTCCCATCATAAATTTACCGGGCTGGATCAGGACAAATTCCATTCCTACGCTGTTTTTGATCCTTTCCTTGGGCTCTTCAGCATAGCCATTAAAAGCAAGGCTGAGCATAACCGCGATGAATTGAATCGAGATAACTAATTTTCTCATCGCCATATCCCCTTGGTATCGATTATTAATGGCCAATTTGTGCCCCTCCACGAATATGT
>JBATHN010000831.1:0-3898 GCA_049666885.1 Desulfobacterales bacterium | reverse complement strand
TCCTGTTCTGCGCACGTTACCCCTCTGGCCTGTAAATACAGTTTTTGGAGCCGAAATCGTCATTCTCATAAAACCGGCATTCAGGAAGGTATACTTTCCCATCGACGATATAAAAATATTTGAACTCGGTCCTCCCCGGTACCGTTATCTCCCAAGTGGTTTCACTGATTCTACTGGCCGCGCGTGATGCATAGGCATCCGACGAAGAGGCGAATATAACGGTGCGGGCCCTTGGAACCTCGAGGTAAAGATGCGTCCCCTGATCCGATTGAACGATGTAATGATGCGCGCTGCATCCTGACAGCAGAACGGCGAGAGCGCTCAATAGGAGCGGATGATGTTTCACGACTTGTTTATTACCTCGAGAATCGAGTTTTCGCCGCCGAAATCGTCCTTCTCGCGGGCCACGATCGTCGGGTCGGGGATGCGCTTATCGCCTTCGATGATGTAACACAGCCGGTACTCACCGGGCGGCACCTCCTGGACGGTTTCCCAGTAACCTTCCGTGCCGACTTTTTTCAGCGGTATCGATCTCCACTCCGAAAAACTGCCGGCAATTTCGACCCGGGTCGCATCGGGTTGATAAATAACGAAACGATAGGGCACTTTGGTGTTTTCCTGTTGCGGCGTTGAAGTGACCAGGAATAGCAGCAACATGGCCAGGGCCGTTGCCAAAGGGTAAATCGGGCGCAGACGCGGAAAACGCCAGGCGCGCTGCTCCTTGAAACGCACTTCCGGTACTCGTTCAACCCCGTCCGCGCGAAGCATTTTTTCCTGGTTCAGCAGCTCGATCGCTTCGTTCTTGAAAACGGCCTCGGCGTGCACCGTCTCGACAAAAGACAGTTTGTCGTCCAGGTCGAGTTCATCGTCGATGAACAAGCTGATCAGTTCGCTCTTCATATTTGCCTTTCCGCAAAAATTTTTTTGAGTTTCAGACGAGCCCGATGGACTCTTACCTTCACGTTGGCCTCACTCAGCCCGGTCACTCCGGCAATCTCACGGTAGGACAACCCGCTGCTGACGACCAGCGTCAAGACGTCTCTTTCATCCCGTTCGAGTTTCTGCAGAGCCGAAAGCACGCGACGGCATTCGTCCCGCACGAGGTAGTGTTCCTCTTGATTTCGGCCGATATGGTCACGATCTTCCAGGGATCGCGTCCCGTGGTCCTGTTTGCGAAAGCTGTCGATCACCGCGTTGCGCGCGATGGTGTAAAGCAGCGCGGCACTGCCTTCTTTTCCGTACCTTTCGAGATAACGCGTAAAGCTTTCCTGCATGATATCGGCAGCCAAATAATAATCGCCCGTAATTTTGAGTAAATACGAAAAGAGCCTATCCTTGTGTTTCTTGTAAAAAGATGTGAACTTTTCCACCTTGAAAGAGACTCGACCTTTTTTAGATGTAACGGGACACAGCCGTAAAAGTTACACCAATTTCAGCAACGAAACCACTGAATTTTAGTAAGCGATCGGTGATCCGATCAATCGGTAATCGCTTTGGAGGGCGGAAAATTGTTGTGGCTGAGGATCCGGTTCAGGTTCGACTGAAGGGGCTCTTCGGTGTTGACCCGGAGGCGCAACTCCTCCCGGATATCTTCCAGCGGCTCGAATCGCTCCTGGAGCTGTCGAAAGTGCTGTTCCCGGGCATCGGACACCGAGGGGCCGTTTTCGCGCTGCCGCAACCGCTCGATCAGCATATCCGGCCGGGCGACACACTCGATGAAGAGAACATTGGCATCCGAATCCTGCGCCAGCCGCAGAACCTCTTGCCGCTGTCGGCTGCTCCAGTAGGTGGCGTCCAGGATAATCGACCGGCCGGCCGCAATTCGGTCCTGCGCCTGAAGCAGGAGCCTTCCGTAGGTCAGGGCGGTAACCTCCCGGGAGTAGATGCCTTCCTCGAAGGGCTGAATCACCGCCGTTTCGGCCGGAAGGTCGAACTGCTGTTTCCGGATAACATCCGATCGCAGAATCTCAAGACCGAGAATCTTTCCCAAAGCGCCGGCGATGGTACTTTTACCGGATGCCGGCAGACCGCAGACCACCCAGATCAGGGGCCTTGTGAACTGCAGCGCATAGCGGTAGGCGAGCGCCAGGAACTGCCCCGCCTCACGGCGGGTTTTGTGATAGGCGTATTCGCCCGGCCCCAATTCGGACAGGCGCAGGCACGCCACCTTCGTCCGCACCATGGCCCGGTAGCATTTGTAAAAATCGAGCAGGGCGAAGGCATCCGAATCGGCGGCACCGCGTACATACGCATCGACCAACTCCCGGGCCGCTTCCGGAAATCCCTCGAAGTCGAGATCCATCGCCAGAAAAGCCAGGTCGGAGATAATGTCGCCGTATCGGAAGCGGTCGTTGAACTCGATGCAGTCGATAATCTGAATCCCGTTGTCGAAATAAATGTGCCCGGAACGCAGATCGCCATGGCAGTCTCTAATCCGGCCGGTTGCGACACGCTTTTCGAACAACCATTTTTTTCGTTGTAGAAAAGACCGCGTGGCCGCCCGCACGATTTGAAACGGCCTCTCTTCAAGGGCATTTCCCAAGAAGCCGTCGACCTTGGAAAAATTCTCTTCACAGTTGCGTCGAACCGTTTCTAACGAACCGTAAAAATCGATCTCCGGACTGCCGGCTGTTGCGGCGTAAAAATCAGCCAACCGCCGGGCGAGGTCTTCGATTTCAGCGCTTCCGATCTTACGGGCCTTCAGCTGCCGCGCCATCGTGCCCGCCTCCGTCAGCTGCCGCATCTTCACGGCATGCTCGACCGGTACACCGGCGCCTCCCAACGCAAATCGGTCGTGATCGTGTGTGATCGGCACGACCCCCAGATAAACCCCGCTGGAGAGACGCCGATTCAGATCGGTTTCCTGGCGGCAAAAGTAATGGCGTTTCTCGAGGCTGCTGTAATCGACAAACCCCAGGTTGACCTCTTTTTTGACCTTGTAGACGAGTTCCCCGGTTAAAAAAACCTTTGAAATGTGGGTTTCCCGTTGCCGCACCTCTTTCACCGGATGCGGATAGAAATCCGGATCCGCCATGGCCTTAAAAATTTCTTCCTGCTGAAAAGTCATTGCCTTCACAAATCGTTCGACAGAGGGTTCGGTTCCCCACCCACCAATATGCCCTTTTGTTTTCTACCGCCGGATCATCCGCCCCGGATCTTACTGGCCTGCTCTTAATGACCGCCTATCTTTTCGACATCGAATGGGTACTTCCACGCACTTTGTGTTGAATCCTTGCTTAAATCTATGAACCTGCACGCAACCTGTCAATTTCTCCATCCCGATGGCATAGTATCGGCAAGCTTCATGCCAAAAGTTTGATATTTTATTATTTAATTACGCAAGCGATTGAACGGCGGCCGGCCGAATGGGTTTGCAGTCAGTTTATTTTACAAGCTGTAAAAAGGATTAACAAAGACCCGTCCATCAGATGCCGGTCGGCTTTTTATTCAGCCGGGAGTTTAAAGAAATTCGCCCCCACCCTTCGGCGGCCTTTGAGAACCGACTGGCCTCGACCAGGCGCTGTCGGAATAGTTGCGAGTGATCGGTACTCCGATTAGGGTTTCCGGTCCAACGTCCCCGTCAGCGAGATTTTCCCGTCTGGCATATCCGTTGCTTGTGAATTGATTTTATCACCCGAAAGGGGTACGAGTTATGATACCGCAGCTGTTTCCATCGGCCCATCGATGATGACGATGGCCGCCACACCGCAACAAAGGAGAAGACCCATGCCGATCAAAAGAATCGTCTGCTGCACCGATTTTTCCGAGAATGCCGAGGCCGCTTTTACCGCCGCACTCGAAATGGCCGAAAAGTACACCGCCGACCTGACCGTTATCCACGTCCTGCCGCCGCCCATCAACCCAACGCTGGCCGACACCGGCTGGATCATGCCGGAAG
>JBATHN010000830.1:0-1866 GCA_049666885.1 Desulfobacterales bacterium | reverse complement strand
TCGGTGGAGCCGGCCTTTTCGATGGCGTTGAGCAGCGCCAATGTGGCGGCATACGCCTGGGGATAGAAAGCGCCCGGATCTTCGCCGTAAGCCTTGCGGTGCTCTTCGACGGCCTCATTATACATGGTATTGCTCGAAAGGTCTTTGGGACCGGTGGCATATACACCCTCGGCATATTGGCCGGCGACCTTAATAAAGGTGTCGTCCTTGACGCCGTCATCGGAAACAAACGCAGTCTTCATCTTTTTCTTGCGCATCTGGGACACGATCTTGGAGGCTTCCGGGTGATAGCCACCGAAAATGACCGCATCGGCACCGGATTGCTTGATCTTCTGAACAACGGCGGAGTAATCCATCGCTCCCGGCGTCACGCCCTCGAAGAGCACCACCTCGGCGCGAGGATCTTTTTCCAGGAAACTCTTGGCGAATTCGGCCAACCCCTTGCCGTAGTCGCCCTTGTCGTGCAGCACGGCAATCTTCTTGGCCTTCAAATTGTTGAGGGCGAAGTCGACTTCCAGTTGGGCCTGGGCGTCGTCTGAGGCGATGGTGCGGTAGAAATTCGGATAATCGCCGCTCTGGGTCAGGGCCGGGTTGGTGGCCGATGGCGACATGGCGATTTTATTGGCGCCCTTGTAGATGCCGAGCGCGGCCTTGGTTGCCCCGCTGCAGATGTGACCCAACACCACGTCGACCCCTTCGGAGACAAGCTTGGTGGCAGTGTTGGTGGCGATTTCGGGTTTGCAGACGTCGTCTTCCACCAGCAGTTCCACCTGTTTACCCATAACACCGCCGTTGGCGTTGACCTTTTTAACGATGATTTCAGCCGCCCTGACGGTCGGGATACCGTATGAAGCCAGGTCACCGCTATGGGGTCCGGCGACACCCAGTTTGATGGTGTCGGCCGCAGTACCGATTCCCACTAGTGACAACACCGAAAATAAACCGACAATTGCTACTGTAAACGTTTTTCTCATGTCCATGTTACGTCCTCCTCTGTGCATGTACCTGTTGTTGAAATCCACAACCTTAGCCTCGGATTCGATGGTTATAGAGCGGATGAACGGATAGAGTCAAGTTGAATTTATTTTTGAGGAGGCAAAAAAATATTGCCGTTTAGGCTACTTGCCTGTATGACTGCAGCAGCTTCAGGGTCACGGTAGGAAATAATTCCACAAGATTGCGCCGGATTTGGGTTCGTCTACAAGGCACATCCAGTGGCGCATATCGAGATGCGTGTCGGTGGATGTAATACAGTAGACGGACCAAAGACAAGCAAGATGTTGAATTATTTTTTGCTGGAACCCAAAGGTTTTGGTGCGCCGCAATTGCGAGGGAAGTTCATATCGTGAAAACGATCGGCATCGTCGTCAAAGCAGATTCAATGGTCAGCCGTAAAGCAGACGAACTGGAAAGCTGGCTGGCTGAAAAGGGGGTGGAAACCCTTCGCAAGGAAAGCCGACCGCCCAAGCTGGGCCGCCCGTCAGGCATGTTGGAGCAGGCCCCGGCGGATCTCTTTTGCATTCTCGTTTTGGGCGGCGACGGCACCTTTCTGAGCGCGGTGCGCTGGGTCGGCGACCAACCCATACCGATTTTGGGGATTAAGTTCGGTGAAGTCGGCTTCCTGGCCGAGATTACCGAAGATCGCCTCTTTTCCGTGGCGGACGCCATACTGAAAGGCACGTTCGCCACTCAACCCCGCATGCGGCTACTGGTCAGGGTAATTCGTCGGAAGCAGGAACGGGCGGTCGAAACGGTGCTCAACGATGTGGTGATCAACAAGGGTGCCCTGGCCCGCCTGGCCCACATCGAGACCTATATCAACGACCGCTATTTGACGACCTATCGGGCCGACGGACTTATCGTTGC
>JBATHN010000829.1:0-4216 GCA_049666885.1 Desulfobacterales bacterium | reverse complement strand
CCGGAAAGATCTCTTCGTACTGGCGCCATTCGTTCCCCAGCGTTTCTTTCCAGCGCAGATTTTCCTCGATACCGTAACCATAGCAGATGTGCACGGCCGTGGTGCACTTCAAGTCCTTGACGGCGCGGTGCAGCGCCGCGATGCCCCACTCCTTGACATCTTCCATGAATACGTTGAAAGCCGGTTCATCGAATTGGATGAGATCGACGCCGGCGGCGGTCAGCTCGAGTGCCTCGGCGTTCAGAAGCGCCGCAAAGGCCATGGCCATCTCGGGACGGCTGCCGTAATGGACATCGGCGATCGTGTCGCAGATGGTCATGGGACCTGGCAAGGTGAATTTTAGTTTGTGGTCGGTTTGTGACCTGGTGAAACGGACTTCGTCCAGATGAACGGGATGGGGCCGGGAAACAGGACCGGTGACCGTCGGCACCTGGACAGTGTAGCGGTTGTCACGGATTCCCATCGAAGTTTTTTTGTTCCAGTCAATGCCGGCGATGTGTTCCAGAAACCCATGCACGAAGTGAATACGGAACTGCTCGCCGTTGGTGACGATGTCGATCCCTGCTTCTGCTTGATGGTTCAGCCATTCGGCGGCAGAGCGTTCCTGGGCGCGCCTGAGATCTTCGCCCTCGGCCCGCCAAGCCGGCCAGAGTTTTTCCGGTTCGGCCAGCCACTCCGGTTTGGGCAGACTGCCCACAATCGTCGTTTCAAGCATGTTCTTCTCCTTGCTTACAATACTATTGAATTATGAGGGAGTTATGAACCATAACCTCTTTATCGCGCGGCGCCATTACCATGAAGGGTGAATTCTTGACGGAAGCGCAGCGAAGCCATTGATGACCGCCAAGAATACGGAAAGAACCAATTATGGACGGAAACGGGTTGGAACCGTCAATGCAAAAAGACTGCCGTCCACGGGCACACGAATAGATCCGTTACGAAACAAGCGGCAATGACAGCCCATATCAGCATCCCCCAAAGGACGACGCGCCTTTTTTTCGCTTCTGTTTCCATATTTTCAGGTGTCCGTTCAGAAATGGTAGATTTCGGCCCCGGCCGAAAGATGGCGTTTGTGGATAGTGACTTCTAAAATGACACAAAACTTGGCTGTTAGCTTGTGCCCATCCGCGGTTTCATAAAGGGCACTGATAAGTTTCCGATCCAGAAATGTGCAATTTTCTGCAAGTTCAAGAAAATCAAGGGATTGCGCGGAGGCGTACTCGTGTACGCCGCACAAGCAATTCCGCCGATTGACGCTGACCTGTCCCGAAGCAGGCGGGGAATTGCGGAAAAGGGCCATTTATGGACGGAAACTAGCTTGCTTATGGCGATTCGTTAGAAGGTCCATCTAAGGGTACTTGGATTCAACGAATCGAAGAAGGTATCGGCTTCCTTCGGCAGAAAGACCAAGCCGGTTCAGATCGGTCTTCAGGTCGGCCGATGTACCGTGGCCGCCGAGATAACCGTTCACACGCGCTGCTGCGGTGGAATCGACCAAGTCACCATCTGCAGGATAAATCCTTTCGAATTCCTGCAACAAATTTCTCTCGTGTCGCAATCGATATTTCTGGTGGTAATCCTCGGCGCGGTAAAAAGCGGTAAACGGCAGAATCTGGGTTTGAATTCCCTTATTACGTTTGGAGGCTTCGCGTTCTCTGCTCTCTTCGGCCAACTTTTTTTGCTCATCGTTGTGATAAAATACCGCGGCCATGTATTGTTTTGACCAAGCGCGCGAACTCGGGTCGTGATTTTGCCAGAAGATGTCCAAAAGATCGTCGTAAGAGATTTGGGAAGGATCGTAATCGATCTGGATCGTCTCCGTGTGGTCACCCAGGCTGTGATATGTCGGGGCCTCTTTCGTACCGCCGGCATAGCCCACGCGAGTCCGCACCACACCCTTCAAACTCCCGAACCGGGAGTCGGGACCCCAAAATCAGCCCAGGGCGAAGGTGGCCGTTGCGGTTTGAAGCGGCGCGGCGGCATCGATGGGCGGCATCGCAACCGCCATTTTTTCGGTAGTTGCGGCTATTTCCATAGCTTTTGCTCCTTCACTTTTTTCTGTATTTTTAGATGCGTTGCTGTAAAATGGATCGCAGCCGAAAAAAAATACCGCCGTCAGAGCAACGATAAGGTATAGAGTCGGCCGCACACCGATTCCTTTCCAGCCAGCCGCCGCATACCTGCGGGGTGGCCGGTTCACGTGAAAGCATAATTCTCGGGAATCCATATGTCATTCCTCTTACGTCCCGGTCGATCCCGAAACGGTTTGCGGCGGGCGGATCGCTGCAATAACAGGCCGATGCGGGTCCGGAATCCACAGGGTTCATTAAAAAAATAACTTCGTTGAATTTAATGGCCGCTTAATGCCACGTCAAGGCCGCATGTTACGGGGTGTGATGGCTCGGCCGATGGGGGCGGCTGATACCTTTCAACAGATTTTCCATGGACAGGTTTCGCAGGACATCAATGGCATACTCCCAGCGCCCCTCGTGACAGAGCCCACTGATTCCGGCCTCCTCGTAAGAGTGCTGCAGATTTTCCAGGCAGGCCTTGCGAACAGACTCGGCGAGCTTAAGTTCTTTAGTAGTGGTGGTCATTTTGTGTTGGTTGCAACAGTTTATCGGTTAATGTTATTTGGTCGAGAAAGAGACATCTTAGGGTCTGGGACGAAATAAATTGACCAAAATAGTGAAGGATTTTGGTTTCGGTTTTAAGTCCGCAATCCTTACAAAACGACAATAAGCATCAATTGCGCATCTATCACCTGTCTCTGAGCGGATGCCGACTGATTCTCGGCGAGGGGGGAATTGCATGATTAACGTCATCGATATCAAAGGCAGGAATCGTCTTAAAGATTATGAAGCCTATGTTTCGCTCTTTCCGGTGGTCAAAGGTTTTCGTTCGGAGGCCGAGATACTGGTTCCCCAATTGGGTAAACGCCGGGTGTGGATGGTCAATTCCACCGACAGGGGGGGCGGTGTCGCCGAAATGTTGCCGACGATGATCGATCTGCTGCGTCAGTTGGGCCTCGACGCCAAGTGGGCCGTCATGGGAACCGAGCGCAAAGAGTTTTTCATACTTACCAAGAAAATCCACAACTTGATCCATGGCAATGGATCGCCTGAATTCTCCGAAGAAGAGCGGGATATTTACGAGCAGGTGAACAGGAAATGCGCCGATGAACTGTCAAAACTGCTGCAGCCTGGCGACATAGTGGTTATTCATGACCCCCAGCCGATGGCAATGGCCGGCTTTTTAAAAGATAAGGTTGCCGTCCACACCATATGGCGCTGCCATATCGGCCTCGACGAAAAAATGCCGCAAACCGAAGCCGCCTGGCGGCTTTTAGAACCATATTTTAAGGCCTACGACTTGAGCGTCTTCTCCGCACCGGAGTATATACCGGATTATCAGCCCGACAAATTTACGGTCATACCCCCGGCAATCGATCCGCTTTCGCACAAAAACCGCGACTTGAATGTCCATAAAATGGTGGGGATTTTGACCAATGCCGGTATGCTGCCGACAGATCACCCGATGTTGACACCGCCCTTCTCGGACAAGGTCAAGCGGCTGCGCAGCGACGGATCCTTTGTCCCGCCCGCTGCGACCGGTGACTTCGGCCTGTTGTCGCGACCGATCGTCACCCAGATATCCCGCTGGGACCGCCTCAAGGGATTCCTGCCGCTCATGCAAAGCTTCAGCCATCTCAAACAACACATCGATCAAAACCACAACGGCTCGGCCCGCCACAAACGCCGTCTCGAACTCGTGCGGCTCGTTCTCGCAGGGCCTGATCCGACTTTTGTTAAAGACGATCCCGAAGGCCGGGAAGTTCTCGAAGAACTGAAACAATATTACCTCTCGCTTTCTTCCGGAATACAGCAGGACATCGCTATTCTACTACTGCCCATGTCTTCAAGAAAAGAGAACGAGCTAATCGTGAACTCTCTGCAGCGAAGTTCCACCATCATCGTCCAGAATTCCTTGCGCGAAGGTTTCGGGCTGACCGCCACCGAGGCCATGTGGAAACTGGTGCCTTTTATGGGAAGCATGGCCTGTGGACTGCGCCATCAGGTTCGAAACCGGGTGGACGGGCTTCTCATTGCGAACCCCGAAGATAAAATCGGAATTTCAGAAGGCCTCAACCAGATTCTGGCGGACGTTAAAAGGCGTCAAGTGTGGGCCTACAATGCCCGGAAACGCGTTCGCGACC
>JBATHN010000828.1:0-1589 GCA_049666885.1 Desulfobacterales bacterium | reverse complement strand
AATTTTGAGATTAAAGTATAATGCAAGTATGGTTGACTAAAGGGTTTGATGATATCTGTAATTTTGGCAGGCCGTTGATATTCTCAATTAATCCCAAATCAGTAAAATCAAACTGCATATGAAGGTTACAGTTGGCAATCATGTACTTCGGGCCGCCCAACATACTGGCATTTCATGATAATTTTTATCATTGTTAATCGGTGCTTGACGCGTACAGCCAATTCATTCTATTTATAACTATCGGGAATAGTTATTTGTTCCTCCCTACTTGTTCTAACCCGTCACAATTATATCGATAAGCACCTGAAGCGAAAGCGATCCCGATATTTTAATTTTTCGATGTAGCACCTTTAGCATTAAACGAATTCTTCAATGGAGAAAAGGAGGATTTGAAAATGGATCATCCGAAAGTAGTCTTGCTTGTTCGATTCAAAACGTCGTTGTCCCTTGAGGAAGTTTCCAAGGTGGCCGATGAACGAGCACCAGAATTCAGAGCCCTCGAAGGATTGTATCAAAAATACTACCTCCAGGACGTTGCGTCCGGTGAGTGCGCAGGCCTCTACCGTTGGAAATCACCAGAAGCCTTGGCTAAATTCCGTGATTCCGAGGTAAGAGCCAGCATAGCGGCGGCTTACCAGATAGAAGGTGAGTCCCGGGTGGAAGTCTACAGGGTGGCCAAGACGCTACGAGAAGAAATTGCCTAAATGTCCTCCGGCTCCTGACCAATAAGTGAACGAGATTGAAAACATGAAAGGGAGGTGGCAATGGCTGCTCCGGAAGGTGTTAGATGGGGTTGGCTCAAGGTTATGTACATTGTGACCATTGTTGTTGCCGGAGGATATGGATTGGGTATTATTTTTGTTCCCGACCAGATGAAATCAATATTCCACACTTCCTGTGATCCTATGCCTTACGGTATCGTAGGCAGCGTCTTCCTCGCATTTGGCCTGCTTGCAGTTTTAGGTCTAAGAGCACCTCTGAAATTTGTACCCGTTTTGCTGTTACAATTAACCTATAAGTTAGTCTGGCTTATAGGTGTAATCACCCCACTCATAGTAACAGGGACATTTTCGGCAAAGTACACACCAACAGTCGTACTTTTTGTTCTGGTTGTAGTAGGGGACATAATAGCCATACCCTTTCGAGATATATTTGCGAAACAATCCAAGGTATAGAACACTCTCAACCGATAGTCGCCTACATTCTGTTGCACAGAATAGCGCGACAAAACGAGCCATCCATAAGTACCGCGGTAATCATATCCAGCTAACCGCCAAGCCGCCACGTGTGGCGTTTCTGCTGTCTATGCATGATAGATGTGAAAAACATAGGAATTTGCGGGATGCCAGTTCATGGCAGTAGCTCCAACACATCCGATAAATAAGGCTCTCATGATGACCTGTGATATCAATTTTTTACATAAACCCGACAACCAAGTATTATTATCCCAAAAGTGAGTATATACGACTCGGATTTTTAATAAATACCATCTGTACACATAAAAAATAAAAAATCGATATATGAATCCGAAGATTATTATAAGGAACGAGAAAGATGCCGATGTTGACGCGATAACCGAATTGACTGTT
>JBATHN010000827.1:0-9417 GCA_049666885.1 Desulfobacterales bacterium | reverse complement strand
CCATCGTCATTCAGAATACGCAGACCCCGCCGGCGTTAACCATTCCGCAAGCCTCGCCGGTACCGAAAGCCAAAGATCGTCAGGAGTAAGTATGCCCCGCAGGATGACCAAGGAAATCAGGTACGTCCGCCTTCCAGCAGAACGAATCCGGGAGATCGAAGACCTGGTGGCCTCATGGCCTTATGAAATCATGGTTTTTATGCGGGCCCGTCTGAACCAGTATCGGCCCCCGTCGGACATGCTCAATCGAGCGCTGGATTTATTGCTGTCACTCTTCAAAGCCGTCCCCCAAAAGGCTTTCACGGTACTCAAGAACCCGGATATTCTCACCGACTGGCAGAAGCGTTTCGAAATATCCGGCCAGACCAATCCGCAGGAAGCCTGGAACAAAATTCTGGAAAAAGAAATATCCTTCAAGGATTATACTTATCTGCTGTCCTTGCTGGACCGCGAACTCACCGATGTCCACGTTCCGGAGGAATTGCGCGCCTTGTTCGAAAAAGTCTACCGCGCCCATATCCGCAAGGAGTACATTTCCGATCCCTCGGTCCCCAAAGCCCCCCTGCTGCTGATCGCCGGACCGAGCGGCAGCGGCAAATCTTCAACGGTCAACGAGATCATCGAGAAAGTGATTTTCTCTAATGACATCCTGCCGGAAATCGACCTCAAACAGAAAAAGGAAGAACTCCTGGCCTCGGAACCCTTTTGGAAAACGATCGAAGAGATCGATCCGAATCTTTCAATGGAGATCACCCGGCGCAAGAAAATCAAGTTCTACAGGCAGCTGTCCCGAATACCACTGGTTCGCCGGCTCTTCAAACGTCGCATCGGAAAGGGTCTTTCAGACCTGCAGGAGCAGGGCATAATGGTCGACTATTCGATGGTCACGCCCAACGATTACCAGACTGCCCTGGCCGGGGAGCCTGGCAACTATTTCAAGAAAACCCTCGGCGATCCGCGCAAAACCGCCATCCGTCACATCGAAGAAGCCCACAGCGCCTTCGGAAAGGCCGACGGCCGGCAATCCGGGCTGGAACGGCAGCAGCGGACGCTGATCGACACCGCCAACATCATTCTGGATGAAATCATCAACGGCCGTCGGGACTGCCTGCTGATCGCCACAACCGATCAGCCGGAACGCTTCGATCCGACCATCTACCGCCGTTTCGTGGAAAAAGGGCGCATCATCAACATCGCCGATTTCTGGAAAACTCCCGCCAACCTGAAAGAAGTTGTGCGCCTTGAGCTCTTGCGCCACAACATCCGCGTTGACGAGGCGGCGAACGCCCGCTGCAACAGCAACGCCGTCTGCATCGACCCCGGAGAACTCGATCGCGCCGTCACCAAGCTCTACGTCGTTTTCGACGAAAGGACCCTCAAAATCATCCCCTCCTACGTGCGCAAACTCGTCGATTCGATCATCGAAATCAAAGGCGGCTTCGCCCCTGAATATCTGGATGACGCCCTGCTGGTCCGCCAGGCTTTCGAACTGGTCGCCAGGAATTCCTACGGCGATCTGTTCGGCAAAGTCGTCGGACGCATGGACCGCCATGTCAAATGGGAGGGGTACGTCGGCGAGATTAAAAACGTCTTTTCAGAAATGGCCAACAACTGCCTCCGCTACGGCGTCAGTGAGGAAAAGGGAGTCGTATTGAACGGTCCTCCCGGCAGCGGTAAAACCTTTCTGGCCCGCACCTGGTTGAGCGAAAACAAGGATATCCACGACGTTTCGGCCAGCCCCAACATGCTCCAGGACCCCGCCAATCCCATTGACGGTGCCATCGAAAACCTCGAAAAACTCTACGACATCGCCAAAATGATCGCCCCGACCGTAGTTTTTTTCGACGAGGGCGACTCCCTGGCGCCCAAGCGAAGCCCCTCCGGCGGGTCGCCGTCCGACAAGCTGACCAACAAATTCCTGAACATCGTCGACGGCGAGATCCCGTTCAATCGCGTCTTCACCGTCCTGACCACAAATCGTCTCGACATTCTCGATCCGGCCCTGATCCGCTCCAAACGGCTGAAGGTCATGGAAGTGTCAGGGCACCTGCGAAAGAAGGACATCACCGGCATCATCCAAAAATCGATCGGTGAGGTGCCGTTGGCCGACGGACTCGACATCGACGACATCCTGGAAGTCGCCCAGCCGCTCTGCAACACCCCGGCGGAATACACCGCGTTCATCGAAAAGGCCCGCTCCCTGCGCAGTACGGAGTACGAGGTCCTGGTGCGGCTGCGCAGCCTCGCCTCTGAAGAAAAGGACAGTCTGACCAATTTCATCAAGTTCAACTTTAAAACGCTGATCGGAATTCTGGAGGCGGTCAACGCGCCGGCGGAAATCAGGGCGGCGGTTAAGGACGACACTGAAGGCTTTCTCAATCAGTACGACAAGATTATTGCATTGCTGGAATCCATCGTGGATGTTGACGCGTACCCATTGATGCCGTCGCATCTGAATTCGGCGCGCCAGGAAATTTCACAGAGTCCGATGAAAAAGGGCAAGGTGCAGCTCGACCAGTTTCTCGAAGCCGAACTGAGCCAGGAACCGCAGGTAGGGTTCATCATCGGCGTCGGTGCCAACGATGTGACCGGGGTCCTGCTGCCGATCGCCACGAGCCTGACCTACAACCTCGGTCCGGAAAAAGTGATCGTCACCGGTGCGGTCTCCTCGGCGGCACCCGGAGCGGCGGAACTAGACATGGCGGTCAAGATGACCCAGCAATCGGCTCAGGAAGCCCTCACGATGGTTAAAAACTACCTGCAGGACCTGCAGCCGAAAGTCAGCATATCACGCCTGCTGGGTGATTTCCTGGACCACTACACCATTCACCACCAACTGCTGACGGCTTCTTACAATGTCGGCGGACCTTCGGCCGGATATGCGCTCGCCCTCAACACCTTGTCGGCCCTTCTCTTGATACCGGTGTTCAACGACTTCGGAATAACCGGGGCGCCGTGGACCAAGGGAACCAAAAGGGGCGAGGTCGGCGGTTCGGTCATCATCGGCGGGCACAAGAAAAAAGCCCAGAAGGTCCTGATACACCTGCGGCGGATGTACATGCCGCTGCAGAACTACAAGGACCTGGAGCACGAATTCCTCGACAACTACTGGTCCCAGGGCAAAGACATCCTGGGCGTCACCCATTTCGGGGAACTGGTGCCGGAAGTCTTATGCCTGGGGCCGTATTATGAAAGTATTCTCTTCGATCTGATCGCGCTGCGCATCGACTACAAACACTTCAAGTACAAGGGCACCAAACCACCCGAGTCACTGAAGGCGAAGATTCTGGACAGCAAAGGAATTTTAAAGGCCCAGATGGAAAAGGAGCTCATATCCCGGCTGGAAGCCCTGCGACGCTATCTACGATCGCCGTCCAGCGACCCGCATCTTTCCCTGGAAGAAATTTTCCGCAAAAGACGATCACGCCGGTTCGAGGGGTTCAAGCCGCTGTTGGACTCCCTTAAAAAGCACGGGGAAAGGCTGCTGCGTGCCGATGGCGGCCGTATCACCTGATGTCGGTCCGAACCCGGACGTGGGTAAAGGGATTGGATCAGTTGGACCGGTTAAGCGAGTTTATTGAATTTATTAAGTTTATTGAGTTTGTTGCGTTGGTTGAGTTTGTTAATTGAAGGGATATCATCGCTTTAACATGAAAATAAGGTGGTCGCCTCCGCCCGGATAAGCGATTGCGAAAGGCGGCTGAAACTCGCCGCCAACGGGTTCTAAGCCCGAACCAGGCCCGTCGTAAAATAGGGAGTCAGGTTTGTCCCCAATGGTGTTTCTTTCATGCGGTATCGGCATAGGGTCCAGTCCAGGACCCCGCGACTCAGACAGTCAACCGCTACTCGCAACCGCTCATCCGGACTCCGGCGTATCGTTTTCATGCACCGTGATGGCGAAAGAGGCGGCATAAGCGTTTAGTCGATAAAATCGATGATATCCTTTAACTGACAAAACCGACCGAACCGACTCTACTGACACAACCTTTATAAAACCTAGGTTGAGCGGTTCAGGGTTCAACGTTCTGGGTTGAAAAGCACTCAAACTGCTTTTATCTGAATAATTCTGGCTTTATGGTGCATATAATATCGTTGCACCCAATGGATTAAAGCGGTCAATCCAAGCAATGGTGTATAAAGTTCCGGAAATCAGCATTTTATAACCTTTGAACCCTAAACCCTCGTATGAAACTACGCCAAAATGGCATAGTTTCTTTCTCGATCAAACTGGCCGCTTTTCAGGCCAGCGGCTGGGCTGAACCTGGAACCGATCAGTTTAGGTAAAACGAAAATAGAATTTTCATTCACCGTGGCGGTCCATAGGGCCGTGATGGTCTAGATGAGAAAAAGAGGATCAACCATGAAGGGATTTTACAATCGACTTCTTTTTATAGACGTCGGGGAAAAGACATTCATCGTTCAGCCGGTCGAAGACGACCTGCTGAAAAAGTGCTTCGGGGGAAAGGGCTTGGCGAGTTTTCTGCTGCTGGCTCACAATCCGGTTCGGGTGGATCCTCTGGGGCCCGACAACCGGCTCATATTTGCGACCGGACCGGTTGCCGGCAGTTCGGTGTGGGGTTGTTGCCGGCACGGTGTTTACACCAAGTCTCCGCAGACCGGTTTCTTCTCTGAATCTTACGCCGGCGGTACGGTCGCTGAGCACATGGCGTCCACCGGATATGATGCGGTGATCATTAACGGGGCGGCTGAGCAACCTGTCTGGCTGGAAATCACTGCGGAAACGGTCCAATTCCATTCGGCCGCCGACCTGTGGGGTCGGGACACTTTTGCCACCGAAGACGCCGTTAAACAAAGTGTTCGGGAAATGCGCCCCGAGGTCAAAAAATGCGGTGTGATGACGATCGGGCCGGCCGGCGAAAACCGGGTCTGTTTTGCCGTCATTGAAAACGACTACTGGCGCAGCGCCGGCCGCACCGGCGTGGGCGCCGTGATGGGGTCAAAAATGATAAAGGCGGTGGCCTTTCACGGCGACCGTAAAAAAGAATGGGCCGATGCGGATCAACTGGCCGACTTCTGCCGTGAGTTCGCCCGGCGCAACAAAGACAACCCCGGTGTAAAGGCCTATAAAACCAAGGGTACCCCCATGCTGGTGGACATCATGAACGATGTCGGCGGTTTTCCCACACGGTATTGGCACAAGGGTAGATCCGAGAACCGGTATGGCTTCAACGCAGATGCCCTGCATGAGCGCTGCGAGGTAAAACCGCATGCGTGTTTAAAGTGTTTCATGGCCTGCGGGCGACTATCCGTGGTCAAGGCCGGCCGCCACAAGGGCCTCAAAGTCGAGGGCCCGGAGTATGAAACCATTTATGCTTTTGGCGGGTTGTGCGAGGTTGGCGACATCGAGGAGATCGTTTTTTTAAATGACGTCTGCGACCGTCTCGGGATGGACACGATCACGGCCGGAAACCTGGCCGCATTCACCATTGAAGCGGTGCACCAGGAACGGCTGACGTACGATATCGACTATGGCAAAGTGGACGGGATCGCGCAGCTCTTGGAAGATATCGCTTACCGCCGGGGGGTCGGTGATGTTTTGGCACAGGGCATCCGATTCGCAGCAAGTGAATGGCGAATGGAAGAACAGGCCATCCATGTCAAGGGATTGGAGCCGGCCGGCTACGATCCCCGGATCCTGAAGGGTATGGGCCTGGCCTACGGTTCATCGGATCGGGGGGCCTGCCACCTGCGGGCCACCTTTTACAAACCGGAACTTTCCGGACTCGTCGACCCGGATCAGATCGATGGCAAGGCTGAAATCTTTACCGAGTGGGAAGACCGCCTGACGATCTTCGACACATTGATCCTGTGCCGGTTCTACCGAGACCTTTACCAGTGGGAGGAGCTCTCAACGATCATCGAAGCGGCCACCGGTCTTAGACTCGATACGGCGAATTTGCGGCGCATTGCTGCAGATGTGACCGATGCAGCTCGGCGCTTCAATATTCGGGAAGGCTTGAGGGCGGAAGATGATTTGATCCCCGCGCGTTTCCACCGCGAGCCGCTGCCCGAAACGCGGAAGGTGATCACTGCCGAGCAGATGGAACAGCTTCTCGGAGACTATTACCGGGCCCGCGGCTGGAACGCGAAAGGCGAACCGCCGCCGGAGTGACATCCAAAGTATTTTTCATTATTCGAAACTTCCAAAAGCATACTTCGGATGTCCACTACAGCGATCGTTCACTGGCTTTGCACTGAGTAGCCGGCCTGAATTTCCGCCAGCGTTTTTCGGTATGCTTCAACCAAGGGACCGCCCAGTTCCACCGCCCGGCGCGCGGCTTCCAACGCTTCCCTTTGTTTATGCCGCTCGAATAAAACCTGGGCCAGGTTGTTGAAGACCCCCCCCTCGTCCGGATACTGCCGGCTGGCCTCGCGCAGAACTTCTTCGGCGGCAGCAAGATGACCCAAGGCGTACCAGCAGTTTCCCAATCCGATTCGAGCCGCCAGGCTACTTGGCCAGAGCTTCAGGGCGCTGCCGTACCCTTCGATTGCCGCGGTCCACTGACCGGCCTGTTCAAGGCCGATAACCGCTGAAATGAATTTCGGCAACTCCGCTGTCACAGGCAACCGGTCCGGGGGAAGGACGAGGATTCCCCAGTTGCGGCTGCGGCCCCAGGTCGCCTTAAAAACATCCATAGAGAGTTGTTTTCGGGGGGAGGACCCGGAATGCAGGAGGATGAAGTTCCGCCGCAGGTCGTAGCCGATGACCAGCGCGTAATGCCAAACTGGATACCAGGAGAGCCCGAGGTTTTGCAGCACGATCACGGGGTGTCCGGCGGCCACCTCGTGAAACAGCCCCTCGAGATCGGAAACCGGATAGGCAATCCGTCCATGACGACGCGCAGCTCCGACGATGGCGGACTGATAGCTCCCCTCAAGTGCCGGTGTAAACACTTCTTCTGCCAGAGTGCCGGGGGACACCCGCAGTCCGCTCCATACAAGCGCCATGGCCAGGGTGGCCGGGCCGCACTGGTGATCCTCCTGCGGGTAAAACGGTACCGTACGAATTTCGGAACGCTGGGGCAGATGATCCGAAGCCGGTGCCCAATCCACGAGCGTGCGGCGGCTGCAACCGCTGAAGAAGAGGCTGAACACCAGCAGCGTCATCGTCAGGGCGCCGAACCGCCGCGGGATGACAACTGACGGCACCAACCTATCGGTGTTTTTTAACAAACGGAAAAACGTCGGTCAGTCCCAGAAGGTCCGTGATAAGCAAGACGAAAAAAACAATCAAGGCCGCGCCGATGATGGCGCCGATCGCATCGCCGCCTGCCGGCAGCTGGTCGATTTTATCGGCAAGGTAAATCACCTCTTCATCGGTTAGGCTCGCTACACGGGCACGCGCCTCCTGCGGGTCGACACCCTGGGCGACAAAAGCCGCTTTCACATCTTCACGTGCCAGGATGCCGTAAAGGTAGCGCCGGCCTTCCTCACCGCGAGCGGTGGTCACGATGGATTCCGTACTCAACATGGCTGCCGTTGCATAGCGATGGGATACGGCCGTGAGAACGATAATTACCGTCAGGATTAAACTTACCGGTTTGGTTACAGTCAATATGAACCGCATGATGATTGTTTCTCCCTTTTTTTAAGAGGGTATTTGATATGGCTGTATTTTATCATTATATGCCGTTTCGGTAAAGGGATGATAACACTCTCACACCTGAGTGACTTGCAGAAATTCTCTAAGTTACGGGGTCGGCCGTGGGCCTAAAACCCCACGCCCACATTCAATTTTGTGTCTTAAGGTATCGGGACTCCCCAGAACAACGCATCGAAGTTTCATGGTTGAAGACACCCCCGAAAACACCGCATTTTTCCATCCAGCCGGTATCACGGTGCTTCAATCGTCAATCGGAACCCCGGCGCGATTCGGTTTACGATTGCAGCGATCTCTTGCCTGGCGTTCTCTTTGTTCTGAACCTCTATGACGATATCCATCCATCCCATGCCCGTTCCGGTCCGCACGAGTTTACCCGCGCCGCTGTCGACGAGATGTTGTGCAAGTCGATCCCGAATGACCAGGTCCTGCTGTGCGGCAAAATCATCTCCGGCCCATCGCATAACGATCCGTAATTTGCCGCTGCCGAGTTGGCCGGTGCTCTGACGGTCCTCATCACTTGTGCAGCCCACCGCCGCCAACACGACCAACATCATCAGCACGGACATTCTCATCTTTCATTTTTATCAGATTTGTGTGAAAATAGCACCCTTAATGAAATTGGGCGCGCCGAACGGACGGCTGGTATCATCCCTTGTTTTTACGGCCGGTTTAGGGCTCACGAAAAAATAAGTTGGCAATTATGGGCGATGAAGCGCCCGGCCGACGAGGCGCGAAAACTCGGCATATCCGGAAATGCCGAGTTTTCGTACCGGTAGCCGGACGGGATGCATCGGCGTCCAAATTATAAAGTTATTTTTGAGTAAGCCCTTAGTCGAAATCTGCCGGGTCAACGCTGAAAGGTTGGGGTGCAGAAACATGAAATTAAATGGAATCATGGGCCTTTTTTCGAGTGACTTTGCCGTGGACCTGGGCACCGCCAATATTCGCATCTACCTCAAGGGTAAGGGGATCGTCTTAAACGAACCGTCGATCGTCGCCGTCAGAACAATCAGCGAGTCGAGAAGCAAAGCAATCGCTTTTGGTTTGGAAGCCAAAGAAATGCAGGGCAAGACACCGGCCGATATCACCCTTGTACGCCCCATTCGTGACGGCGTCATCGCCGACTTTGAAGCGATCGCCGCTTTGCTCAAGTTTTTTATTCGCAAAGTCCACAGCCGGTATAAATTCGTCAAACCAAGAATTGTCTTTGCCGTACCGCACGCGATCACCGAGGTTGAAAAGCGTGCCATCAGGGAAACCGCCGAAATGGTGGGCGCCCGGGAAGCCCCTCTGGTCAGTGGCCCGATCGCTACCGCCATCGGCGCCGGGATGCCGGTCACGGACGCCACCTGTAGCATGATCGTCGATATCGGGGCGGGCAAAACAGAAGCGGCGGCCATATCGCTGCTAGGAATCGTCCAATGCCGGTCGACCCAATCCTCGGGCGATAAAATGGATTTCACCATCAGCCAGCACCTCAAAAATTCTTACGATCTGCTGGTGGGCGAACAAACGGCCGAAAATATAAAGACGCAGATCAGCTGCTTTAACGATTCGGATCAACCCGACAAGCAGATAGAAATCAGGGGCCGCGACCCGCACACGGGAATCCCCAAAATCTTGACCATCCCGACACAGGAAATTTGGAAGTCAATGTCCGGTCAGGTCGACTCGGTCGCCCGCCAGATAAAAACCGTGCTGGAAAATATCCCACCGGAGCTATCGGCGGATGTCATCGACAGGGGCATCACCTTGACCGGTGGGGTGGCCATGCTCAGAAATCTCGGTCGCTA